>NZ_DXLC01000200.1:0-5608 GCF_019414905.1 Streptococcus sp.
GGCATTGAAACAGTCGCCAATCGCATCCAAGCAGAATTTCAACGTCTGGACCAAGAAACCAAACAATGGCATAATGATAAAAAACCAAACCCCCTCTGGTGGCTTATCCGCATCCCTGCCCTAATCCTTGCCATTATCCTCGCTATCCTAACCATCATCTTTAGCTTTATCGCAAGCTTCATCTGGAATCCAGATAAAAAGAGAGAAAACCTTGGCTAAATAAATACAACAATCCCTTGGCAAAAGCCAAGGGATAATTCTTTTATTCGATTTTCCATTTTTGAGCCAACCACCTAGAAAAAGCTAGGAATCGTTCAGCTACTTGTTCATGGTGTCCATAAGGATCAAAGACAAACTGACCGTTCGGATAGCATTTCTGAAGACTGGTATGGATCTGCTCAGCATAGGCTGGTGCTTGAGCCAAGCGATTAGTATGGTGTGCTCCTTCTGTTTGACCATTCTGTAAATACAGCAAACAGTCTAGATTTTTCACCTTTTCTTCCTTGCAATAAGTCACAAAATCAGGATACCAAAAGGAACCGCAGATAGAAAAGACACAAGAAACCTTGTCAAAGCTGAAAAGACTGTAGACTGCCACCAAACCACCTAGGGAATAACCTCCGTAGGCAAGGCGAGTTTCGTCCAGGCGATAAAGCGACTGCAACTTGTCTAAAAGACCTCCAAATAAATGATCATGATAGACGTTGGCCTGACCTCCAAAATCTGGAGCGCCATCTCTCAGAGCCAATGTCGCCCAGGGAGTGTAGTCTTCTAAGCGATTTTTAGAGGTCAAGCCCACTAAAATCACAGATTCGGAAAGGGACGATAGGAAGTCCAAGTTTCCATCATTCAATAAAATAGCCGGATAGGTTTGATTGGGGTCATAGTTAGAGGGAAGGCTGATTTTGACTTGGATTCCTTCCCAATCAAACTCATTATTTATTGATAAAGTCATTGATTTTCTCAAGGGAATCAATCACTGCTGGACCATAATCCATCAATTCATCGTAAGAGATGGTCATGATTTTTTGATTCTTAATAGCAGGAACGCTTTCCAAAACAGCATTTGCCTTCATCAACTCTACTGCTTTTTCATCCAATTTTTTATTGCGATCGCTGGTTACATAGATAATCAATTCAGGATCCATTGACACGAGATTTTCCAAGGTCAAGCCTGATGTACCCGTAGCAACGTTTGTATAACCAAGTTGGTTCAGCAAACTTTCTTGCAAAGCAGACTTGTAGGCACCGAAGGTTTCATCATTATAAGCAACCATAATCAAAGCCTTTTTCTTTTCACCTTGACTTGCTGGGTTTCCTTTCTTAACAGCCTCGATTTTAGCTTGTAATTGGGCTGCGTATTCATTAGCCTTGTCCTGCACATTAAAAATCATTCCAAGATTTTTAACGTCTTCTACAATATTCCCCAAATCTTGCTGAATTGTTGAGAGAGAAGCTTTTTGAGTATAAACTGGGATTTTGTTTTCATTCCAAGTGCTAACTGTCCCCAAGGATTTTTCAGAAAACATCATGTTTCGACCCATCACAGCGTCTGGCTCATAAGAAAGGACTGTCTCTTGTGAGACTGTTTTTTTATCCCCAATTTGAGGAATCGTCGCAATCGCGTCCTTGTATTTGTCCGTCACAGCATTGTCTGGATTGAGCATACCAACAATTTTATCCTTCAACCCCAACTCCAATAAGATTTCAGTGGTTGAAAGATTGTTGGTGATCACTTTTTCAGGTGCCTTGTCAAAGACTTGTTCGACTTCATTTCCTTTAGCATCATAGGTCTTAACCGTTAACGGATAAGTCGTCTCTGCGTTAGCCTTTTGACTTGTCTCTGTGCTAGATTGTGTGGTAGCTTTTTCTGTAGTAGTATTGCCACAAGCTGCCATGGTTAGGGTAGCTACTGTTACAAGTAAAATACTGAGTGTTTTTTTCATCTTGTTTTCCTTTTCATTCTTATAAATAGTGAATCATAGCTTGCTGATCCTCGGTCCAAGTAACCTGACTTTGAACTCCGTATACAGTTTGCAATGACTCAGGGGTGATGGTCTCCTTTGGAGTCCCTTGGTAAAGGATTTCTCCCTCTTTCATCAGATAGAGATAATCCGAATAGCGACAAGCAAGTTGAATATCATGCAAGACAGCTAGAACATTGACCTTGAGCTCCTTCACAATGGCCAATAAGTCCAGCTGGTACTTGATATCCAGGTGATTGGTTGGTTCGTCTAGGAGTAAGAGAGTCGGTTCTTGCGCCAAGGCGCGGGCTAGTAAAACTCGCTGTTTCTCTCCCCCTGACAGAGACGAATAGAGACGAGTTTTCTTCTCAAGCATATCCACCTTGACAAGAGCATCTTGAACGAGAGCATAATCTCTTTCCCTTTCCTTCTGTAAAAAAGAGAGGTGGGGAGTTCTTCCCAGCAAGACGATTTCTTCAACTGTACAATCAAACTGCAATTGATTAAACTGGGTGACAACTGCCATTTGCTTAGCTGTTTCTTTGAGCCTCCATTGTTCCAGAGGCTTTCCATCTAGGCTTATCAAGCCTTTGTCCGCCTTTTCCTGACGATAGAGGAGTTTAAGTAGGCTGGTTTTTCCACTTCCATTTGGCCCTAATATCGTGTGAAATTGATGCCCTTCAACCTTAAGAGAGACTCCTTTGAGTATTTTTTTCTCTCCTAGTCCAAAATGGATATCCTGACAAATCAAGTCCATATCAGACCCTCACCTCCCTTCGCCTACCTCCAACAATGTAGATAAAGAAGGGAGCACCTACTAAGGCTGTGAAAATACCAATTGGAAGCTCTGCGTTTGGAATGATGATACGGGAGAGTACGTCTGCCCAAATGACAAAGAGGGCACCCAGCAAGGTTGCAACAGGAAAAAGCCTCTTGTAATTCGTTCCTACTAACCCTCGAGCTAAATGTGGAGTAATCAGACCGACAAATCCAATAATCCCACAGGTTGCCACTAAGACTGCTGTTAGCACAGCCACCATGGTCACATAAAGATACCAATAAAAGCGTAAGGGAATCCCCAAAGTTAAAGCAGCCTCATCTCCCATCATCATCGCATTGAAAACACGATACTGAGTAGAGAAAAATAGAAAGGCCATTCCTACTACTATAGTTGGCAGGACTAAGTCAGACCAGGTAGTCCCAGCGAGCGAACCCATGGTCCAAAACTTAATGGTCATCACACTATCCGCATTAGCGCCGACTGAGATAATAAAGTTTGAAAAAGCCAGAAAGAGAGCGTTGACCACCGTTCCTGATAAAATCAGACTAGAAGTCGTCATCCTTCCCTGCATAGAGGCAATGATGAGGACAGCAATTGTTGCTAAAATAGCTCCAAGAAAAGCTCCAAGGCTAATCATCACTTTTAAACCAAGAATGATGCTCAAGGTTGCACCTAGAGTTGCACCCGCAGATATTCCTAAGACATAGGGCTCTGCGATGGGATTGTTCACTGTAGACTGCATCACACTACCACACATAGAAAGACCAGCCCCTACTATCAGACCTAACAATACTCGGGGGAATCTCATGTTCCATACAATGGCAAGAGTAGACTTGGAAACCTCTCCTATCTCAAGAGGAAATCCCAACCTGCTCAAAATAATCCGATAGGTAGCTCCTAGATCAATCGCAACAGATCCCATAGAAACTGCTAGAAAGAGAGAAATCCCTAAAACACCTAGCAAAATACCTAAAAGTAACACAAATTGCTGGTCTTGTCGGCTTCCAGAAAATTTGGAAAGCATGCAAACCTCCTTTGATAGAATCTTAAAAATTTAGAAAATTCTCATGAAAAGTATACCATATTTTCAACAATGGAACAAGATGAGAACAAATGAATATAGTTGGTTTTATAGTGCTAGGAACCGTAAGTAAAGATAATACTTGAGTATATCGAGGTAAGGTGCCAACGCAAAAAGCCCTCTGAAGTCAGAGAGCTGATTTGAGCTCGGGCTAAAATCCTAGCGAAACAAAAAAATCTACACGATCAGAAAAGTCTCTATCGTGCCATTTTCATACATGATATATAGTCCAAGTAGAATGAATACTAAGGGCACAATGATTCGCTCGTATTTTTCAATTGTCTCGAATATTAACGGAATAGAGGATAACACCCGACTAATCTCGCATAAGATAATTATGCCGATTACAAACACAAGCAACGCCACGAGGGTCTGTGACCAATCTAACGAAGCAAAATAAGGTATATAGATACCTAAATTATCTCCGCCAGACGCAATTGTTAGCAATGTAACTGTCCAAAACAGTTGATTTGCCTTGCTTTGTTCTAATCTTTCAATAATTTCTTCCTCTTCTTCCTCTTCTTCCTCACCTTCTCCAACAATTGCAAAGCGAATCCCTAAATAGATAGGGATTAAACCAAGCAATCCAACCATCCATTCTTCAGGCACGAAATTAACGACATAAGCAGCAACTAAACTCGCCCCTACAAGTAAGCCTGTGCCTAGATATTGCCCCGCATAAATATGCCATTTTTGTTTATTCTGTGATAGCTGTGCAAATAAAATAAATAAAATAATTAAATAATCGATACTGGTGGAAATATAAACACCAATAGCAGATATGATTGTCTGTCCCATAAAAAACCTCCTGTATTGGTCAGTAATAAATCAGCAGATTTTAGGAGAGCACAGACACATTAATTTAGCTATCGCTAGTGGGTAATGTCGAACATAGGAAAGCATTTTACTCCTCCTCAAAACGTAGTTACAAAGTAATTTCTAACTGGAATTCGGTGACTACTTCCATGTAAAGTATAACATACTATACTTTACTTCGTAAAGTGTGGGCTCTCCGAGGGGGCTTGCAGACAGCTACTCGGCTTTTCAAGCCGAGTAGCTACGCACCTTTATGGTGTAATTAGATGATACCATTTGAGGTTTTTGTAGTCTCCAAAATTGCGACCGATAAAACCTCAATAAAAAAGCCCTCTGAAAATCAGAGAGCTGATTTGAGCTCGGGCTAAAATCCTAGTGAAAAAAATGGAACTCCTTGTGTTCATCGAACACTGTGTCGTTTCCCTATTTTCATACGGATTTCTTACGCCCTTAGCATCATAATTCTTGCTGGATAAATCGTTTATAGACTAGGCGACAAGGCGAAGATTGTACAAAATTTTTAGTAAAAGATAAATTGTAAGAATAAGTGCAACATTTACTTGAACTCATCCTCTAGGGCTTCACAAGCATTTCTGTAAGCTAAACACTTTCGTGGTCGGTGATTGATGTCATATAAGGCCTTTTTCAAAGCCTCATCAGAAATAGCGGCTAAATCTGTTTTCTTTGGGAAATATTCTCTTAGTAAGCAATTTGAGTTTTCATTGCTTCCTCTCTGCCAGGAAGAATAGGCGTCCTCAAAGAAAAAGGGAATTCCTAAGTTCTCCACCAGAGGATAGCAGGCAAACTCTAAAATTGGAATTTCATGTTTGTGTATCATCTGTTGCCTCCTAAGTTTTAAGAATTATTATATCAAAAAATAACCACTGTAATATGATTTCATAGGAACTACTTCCTAAGAATCACAAATAAAAACCAATTAAACAATGTACATAACTGAAAAGAAAG
>NZ_DXLC01000201.1:0-23345 GCF_019414905.1 Streptococcus sp.
ATAAGAGACAGACATTAACCTTACCAACGAAAATCTTATCCATAACTTGGTTATCAACCAATTCGGTTGATACCAAGAGTTCTTCGTAGAGTTTTTCACCTGGACGGATTCCAACTTCAACGATTGGAATTTCGCTTTCGGTGTGCCCACTTAGAAGGACCATTTTCTTGGCCAAATCATAAATCTTGACTGGTTTGCCCATATCAAGAATAAAGACTTCTCCATCTTTAGCATAAGCGCCAGCATGGATAACCAAACGGCTAGCTTCTGGAATAGTCATAAAGTAACGGGTCATGCGGAAGTCTGTCACCGTTACAGGACCACCTTCAGCAATCTGACGTTCAAAGACTGGAATCACACTACCACGGCTACCAAGAACATTCCCAAACCGAACTGCACAGTAGGTAGATTGGCTACGTTGGTTAAAGCCAGTGACAATCAACTCAGCCACGCGCTTGGTTGCTCCCATAACATTTGGTGGATTAACTGCCTTATCTGTCGAAATCATAACCATCTTAGGTACTTTAGCTTCATCAACAGCCTTAGCAACATTGTAGGTTCCACGTATATTGTTTTTGAAGGCTTCTTTTGGATTGCGCTCCATCATAGGAACGTGTTTGTGGGCAGCCGCATGATAAACAATAGCTGGCTTGTACTGCTCAAAGACTTGCAACAAACGATCATAGTCTTGAATATCCGCAATCACAGGTACATAATCAATCCCTTGGAATGTACGAATCAATTCATGATACACAAGGTAGATTGAATTTTCCCCATGACCAAGCAAGACAATGCGTTCAGGATTGAAACGGCTAACTTGGCGACAGATTTCAGAACCGATTGAGCCACCAGCACCTGTAACCAAGATTGTTTTTCCAGTAAGTTCTGCCCCCAGACGCGATTCGTCAAGACGAATTTCCTGACGCCCCAAAAGGTCTGTGATATCAATCTTCTGGAAGCCTCCACCTGCTTGGTGAAGTCCTTGAACAACGGTTTCAACCTTAGGCATCTTGTAACATTTGACACCCAATTTATTACACATCTGCAAGATACGTTCATATTCTGATGGATCAAGCGACGGAATCGCAACGATCACACGCTCGATTTGATGGCGTTTGGCTAACTCAGGCAGATTGTCATAAGAGCCCAAAACAGGGATACCACCAAGTTTTTGTCCCTTTTTCTTAGCATCCTTATCTAAAATACCAACAAGTTCCAAATCACTGGTTGGGTGTTGGTAGCTGTTCATAAAGAGGGCTCCGCCATCACCAGCACCAATCAAGAAAGTACGACGGTGTTCTCCATCACCACTTCCTTGTTTGCGTTTAGAGTAGATTAACTGCCAAGTAATCCGTGGCAATAGAATCAAGAAGGTACTCAACAAGATAAAGAGCACGATAAAACGGATGGAAAATAGTGGCAAGAAGGCATAGCAGATACTATATGACAAAACACTGCTCGCAGTCACACCAAAAAAGATTTTCATGAAATCCGTAATCTTGCTGTAACGACTAATACTAGCGTTCAACCCCCAAAAAGCAATCATCAACTGATAAAACAAGAAGGCCAAACTCGTATAGATAATGTAGTCAACAGGTGCTGGATTAATCAAGCCGTAGAATAAGATATAAGATACAATGATGGAAACCACCATACTCAAAATATCAAATATGCCCCAGAAGACCTGTTTTTGTTGTTTATTTAAAATTTCCACCAGATCAATGACATAATCTGTGAGTTTTTTATTCATAGAAATTTACTCCTCCTTAAGAGAGCTGGATATTCATGCTATTATTATAACATATTTTCTTAAGTTTACGATTTGCTACAATCTTTTAATTGCTTTTTCGTAACAGTTTCATAAAAATAAACTGTCTGACAAATCCTGGACAAAGAGCAACAACCATCTGAATCGTAACACTCTTGGCATATTCCAGGTAAGAAATTTGCCCTCTCTTCAGCATCCGTTGACGAGCCTGACGATAGAGTTTGAGGTAACGCAGTCCCCCACGACGCTCAAACATCCCTGCTCCGACACGAACCCTACACAAGATTTGATCCAGGTTTCCAGTCTTAGCTCCTGCAGCAATCATATTGAGCCAGAGGAGGTCATCCTCCATATAAAGCCCATCCTCATAGTTACCTGCCTTGAGAACCATGTCCTTCTTGAACATGACAGTCATGTGGTTAAAGGCACTTCTCATTCTTTGATAAGCTACAATATCTGCGTGCCGGGTCGGAACACGGCGATAAGAAACAATCTCATCAGGATTGTCAATAAACTCTGCAATATGTCCACCTAATAGGTCTAGGTTGTCCGTATCCATTAACTGAACCTGTTTCTCAAAACGGTCTGGAACAGCTATATCATCCGTATCCATACGGGCAATAATATCGTACTGACACTGTAAAACACCGTATCGAAGAGCCAGACCCAAACCTTGATTCTGCTCAAGAGGGCAGCGTTTCACTGGAATTTCAGACTGGGCTTCCACTTGGTCTAACACCTGATAGAGCTCAGGTGTCAAAGGCCCATCCTCAACCAGAACCAACTCGCTCGGTTTCAGGGTCTGATTTTGAACACTCTCAATAGCATCCTTTAAAAATGTCGGATTTTCCTTAATATAGACCGACATCAATACGCTAATTTTTTGCTTTTCAGACACAGTTCTTCTCCAATGTATAGATTTCCTTCCACTATTTTATCATAATTTTCAAGACTTTCCTATTTTTATCTTGAAAGCCAGAAACCTTACTTGACATTATAGGGAAAAAGCCTTAAAATAAGCTGTTATTAAAATCAGCTAGAAGAGGTATTATATGAAAAAGCAATCACTCTTTTTTGTTCCAGGTATTATCCTGATTGGTGTTTCCTTGCGGACTCCATTTACTGTTTTACCCATTATTTTGGGAGATATTTCGCAAGGTCTGGGGGTAGAAGTTAGTTCACTTGGTGTCTTGACCAGCCTTCCCCTCCTCATGTTTACTCTCTTCTCGCTCTTTTCTACCCGATTGGCTCAGAAAATTGGCTTGGAGCATCTCTTCACCTACAGCCTCTTCTTCTTGACCATCGGTTCTCTCATTCGACTAATCAATCTGCCTCTCCTCTATCTAGGAACCTTGATGGTTGGGGCAAGTATCGCAGTCATCAACGTTCTGCTTCCTAGTCTTATCCAAGCCAATCAGCCAAAGAAAATTGGTTTTCTGACCACCTTATATGTAACATCTATGGGGATTGCAACAGCTCTGGCTTCCTATCTAGCTGTGCCCATTACACAAGCCAGTTCTTGGAAAGGACTTATCATCCTCCTCACTTTGCTCTGTCTAGCAACTTTTTGGGTCTGGCTCCCAAATCACCGCTATAATCACAGACTGGCTCCACAAACCAAACAAAAAAGCCAAACAAAGGTCATGCGTAATAAACAGGTCTGGGCAGTTATTGTCTTTGCAGGTTTTCAATCCTTGCTCTTTTACACTGCTATGACTTGGTTACCTACCATGGCCATCCATGCAGGCCTATCCAGTCACGAAGCAGGCTTACTGACTTCTATCTTCTCTCTGATTAGCATTCCTTTTTCAATGACTATCCCAAGCTTGACAACTAGTTTATCTACTCGCAACCGTCAGCTCATGCTCACTCTGGTTTCACTAGCTGGTGTGGTCGGCATTTCCATGCTCTTCTTCCCAATCAATAATTTCATTTACTGGCTTGCTATCCATCTCCTCATCGGAACCGCAACCAGTGCCCTCTTCCCTTATCTCATGGTCAACTTTTCACTCAAGACAAGCGCCCCTGAAAAGACAGCCCAATTATCTGGTCTATCTCAAACAGGAGGCTATATCCTAGCAGCCTTTGGACCGACTCTCTTTGGTTACAGTTTTGACCTGTTCCATTCTTGGGTGCCAGCTGTAGCTGCCCTCTTGCTCGTCGATATCCTGATGACTGTAGCCCTCTTTACAGTGGACAGAGCTGATAAAATCCTTTAAACTTCTAGTTTTTCCTAGAAGTTTTTTATATATAAAAATTTTACACATTTCTCTTGACAGGGCTTTCTTTTAGATGTACAATGTATGTGTAGAAAAATTATATATAAAAATCTTACACATTAGAAAAGGAGGTTCCCCATGTACTTTCCAACATCTTCTGCCTTGATTGAATTTCTCATCTTGGCCGTACTGGAGCAGGATGATTCTTATGGTTATGAGATTAGCCAAACCATTAAGCTGATCGCTAATATCAAAGAATCTACACTCTATCCTATCCTAAAAAAATTGGAAGGCAATAGCTTTCTGACAACCTATTCTAGAGAGTTCCAAGGTCGCATGCGCAAATACTACTCCTTGACAAATGGTGGTATAGAACAGCTCGTGACCCTAAAAGATGAATGGGCACTCTATACAGACACCATCAATGGCATCATAGAAGGGAGTATCCGCCATGACAAGAACTGAATACCTGACTCAGCTAGAACTTTATCTCAAAAAACTGCCTCAGGCTGACCAAATTGAAGCCATGGACTATTTCAGGGAACTCTTTGACGATGCTGGAGTCGAAGGAGAAGAAGAACTCATCGCTAGCTTGGGAACTCCTAAGGAAGCAGCTCACGAAGTCCTATCTAATCTTCTCGATAAAAAAATCAATGAGGCACCCGCTCAAAAAAATAACCGACAAATTTTGCATATCGCCTTGTTAGCTCTCCTTGCAGCACCCATCGGTATTCCTCTGGGAATCGCCATCCTCGTGGCCCTGTTCGGAATCCTTGTGGCAGCTTTGACTGTCATTCTGGCTTTCTTTGCGATTTCCATACTTGGTATCATTGGCGGATTCCTATTTTTAGTTGAAAGTTTTACTATCTTAGCCCAAGCCAAATCAGCCTTTATCTTGATTTTTGGTTCTGGTTTACTAGCTATCGGTGCTTCTTCGCTGGTTTTATTAGGTATTTCCTATGTAGCTCGCTTCTTCGGCCTACTCATTGTTCGCCTGGTGCAATTTGTTCTTAAAAAAGGAAAGAGAGGTGACCAGCATGCGTAAATTGACAAGAGGATTTCTCATTTTTGGTGTGGTGACTACCGTTGTCGGATTTATCCTGCTCTTTGTAGGTATCCAATCTGACGGGATCAAGAGCCTACTTGCTATGTCCACGGAGCCTGTCTATGATAGTCGGATGGAAGAGTTGACCTTTGGCAAGGAAGTCGAAAATTTAGAGATCACTCTCCACCAGCACGCTCTGACCATCACAGACTCTTTCGATGATCAAATCCACATTTCTTACCATCCATCTCTTTCTGCTCACCATGATCTTATCACAAATCAAAACGACAAAACTCTGAGCCTCACTGATAAGAAACTTTCTGAAACTCCATTTCTCTCTTCTGGAATTGGCGGTATTCTCCATATCGCAAGTAGCTACTCTCGTCGTTTTGAAGAAGTTATTCTACAAGTTCCAAAAGGAAGAAGTCTAAAAGGAATCAACGTCTCAACCAATCGCGGACAAACCAGTATCACTAATGCTAGTCTTGAAAATGCGACCCTCAATACAAACAGCTATATCCTCCGAATTAAAGGAAGTCGTATCAAAAACAGTAAACTCACAACCCCCAATATCGTTAATATCTTTGACACAGACCTTACAGATAGTCAGCTAGAGTCAACAGAGAAGCACTTCCGCGCTGAAAATATTAAAGTATATGGTAAAGTAGAACTATCTTCTAAAAATGCGCTCAGTATCATGCTAACTCAAAAAGAAAGCCAAGAAATTAACTTAGACCTCTCGAGTCACCATGGTCCTATTTATCAGTTATCGAGAGATGAGAGTCAACGCCACCCCAACGAATTAAGCAACCCTTACAAAACTGAAAAAACTGATGCAAAAGGTCAACTCATCGCTAAGGCTGATGATTATATTAGTCTTGAAACTACAGCTAACAGACCTTAATAAACCTATTTATATCGACCACTATGACACATAACCCACTAAAAAGGAGGTTCTACCATGAAACAAGAATGGTTTGAAAGTAATGATTTTGTAAAAACAACAAGCAAGAACAAGCCTGATGAACAAGTCCAAGATGTTGCAGACAAGGCTGAAGAAAGAATAGCCGATCTCGATACGCCAATTGAAAAAAATACTCAGTTAGAGAAGGAAGTTTCTCAAGCTGAAGTCGAATTGGAAAGCCAGCAAGAAGAGAAAATTGAAACGCCTGAAGACGGTGAAGCGAGAACAGAAATAGAAGAAAAGAAAGCATTAGATTCTACTGAAGAAGAGCAAGATCTTCCTGAAGAAACAGAAAAAGTCACTATAGCTGAAGAGAGTCAAGAAGCACTTCCTCAGCAAAAACCAACCACGAAAGAGCCACTTCTTCTCAGTCAATCCTTAGAAAGTCCTTACATCCCCGACCAAGCTCCAAAATCTACGGATAAATGGAAAGAGCAAGCGCTTGATTTTTGGTCTTGGCTAGTGGAAGCGATCAAATCTCCTACAAGCAAGCTTGAAACAAGTAGCACACACAGTTACACAGCCTTTATCTTGCTCATTCTGTTTTCTGCATCTTCCTTTTTCTTTAGTATCTACCATATCAAACATGCTTACTATGGACATATAGCAACTATGCATAATCACTTCCCTGAACAATTTGCTTCATTAAATCTCTTTTCGATTATCTCTATCCTAGTAGCAACAACACTCTTCTTCTTTTCATTCCTCTTGGGTAGTTTCGTTGTGAGACGATTTATCCACCAAGAAAAGGACTGGACGCTAGAAAAAGTTCTCCAACAATATAGTCAACTCTTGGCAATTCCAATCTTCCTCACTGCTATTGCTAGTTTCTTTGCCTTCTTTGACAGCCTACGATTTACAGCCCTCTTGTGTGTGATTAGCATTGGAATCATTCTACTTGCCAGTCTCCATATCATTACAAGACCAAGTCAAGCAAGTGAAACCGACTCCTTCTATCAGTTATTCTTGTCTGTCCTTGTGAACGGAGTCGTTATCCTCCTCTTCTTTGTAGCTGAAGTGGCACTGATTGGGGATTATCTTCGTATCTTGGCCTTTCTTTAAACTTCAATCCTGTCTTCCATGGCAGGATTTTTTCTATGTCAAAAAAGCAAGTCGATTGACCTGCTTCTACTTCACTTTTCTTGTGCTAATGTTTTAAAATCTTGTCCTAGGATGGGCTGTACTTCTATTTGATTGGCATCTAGTTGGTGGTAAGATGCTGATGGTAGTGACTCTAGGAATTTTGCATAGTCCAAGCGAGCTATGGCTTCATAGTCTTCTGGTTTAGAGCCGTCTCCTGTAATTTGAACCAAGTCAATCTCCCATTGGACTTCCTTATCCACTAATTGCTCCATATAGGCTGCAGGAATAAATGGTTCTCTCGGTAACACTGTCTTGACGCCTTGAGCCAGATGGTAAACACCGTGCACTTGGCCTTCTCCATCCTGATAGAAGGAAACTCTTGCAAAGTAGGCATCTGTCTCTTGAACTGCACGCACACGCTCTTCAAACTGTGCCAAGCCATCTTCCCCCAAAAAGCTTTTCAAGTCTTCATGGCTAAAGAAAACAGGATTAAAAATTCCTTGACAAATCGTAAAGCGGGCTGCACTATCAGCCAGATGGGCTTGAACACTTGCTTGGAAATAAGCTTCAAAGTCAAAACCATCTAATCCTTCAATCTCAGTTCCTGTGTAAGCAATCAGAGCATCTAAAAATGATTTGATAATCTGCCAGTCTGTCTGCGTTAGTAGGTCAGGAAGATCGACACGGTAAGCCTTTTGACCATCAGCATAACTAACCTTAAAGAGAAATTGTGATTGTCCCACTATCGCACACTCGACATACTCGAGACGGTTAAGAGGTTGACGGAGATAGACTGCATCATAGCTATGTGACTCCAAACCATCTACCAAGCCCAAGATCGACTTGGCAGTCAAAATCTCCTGTTCTCCTAGAATGCTCTGTTTATTTGGAATAAAAAATGTTTTTGTCATAACTGGACTCCTTTTGAAATCGTTTACATATAGTATACCCTATTTTTCTGAAAGATACAGAAACAAACTTTAGATTTTTGAGTAAAAAGCATAGAAAAACAGCCCCTAAGGACTGTTTAATCTTATACAGTAGCTGCTTGATCCAAGCTTTCACCGATAGCGACTAGGCGCTCAATCACTTCAGCTTGTGTCAATTCATTTTCTGAAACATAGCGGTTACGTGGATGAACACGGCACTCGTGTGAGCAACCACGAAGATACTTGTCTTCATTTTCTTCTGATGTCAAGATACGACGATTACAGAATGGATTTCCACAGTTGACATAACGTTCACATGGTGTTCCATCAAACCAGTCTTTCCCTACGATAGTTGGGTTGACATGGTTGACATCTACGGCGATACGCTCGTCAAAGACATACATTTTCCCATCCCAAAGCTCACCTTGAACTTCTGGGTCTTTACCGTAAGTTGCGATTCCTCCGTGCAATTGACCAACATCTTTGTAGCCTTCACGGACCATCCAGCCTGAGAATTTCTCACAGCGAACTCCACCTGTACAGTAAACTACGACACGCTTGTCCATGAATTTTTCTTTGTTATCACGAACCCATTGTGGCAACTCACGGAAATTGCGGATATCTGGGCGGATAGCCCCACGGAAGTGTCCTAGGTCGTACTCATAATCGTTACGTGTGTCAAGGACAACGGTATCTTCGTCAAGAAGAGCTTCTTTGAACTCTTTTGGAGACAAGTAAGCACCTGTTGTTTCAAGTGGGTTGATGTCGTTGTCAAAGTCGTTGTCTTCCAAACCAAGGTGTACAATTTCTTTCTTGTAGCGAACAAACATCTTCTTGAAGGCTTGTTCACTTTCTTCGTCAATCTTGAACCATAGGTCTTCCATACCTGGGAGGCTGTGAACGTAGTCCATGTATTTTTGAGTTGTTTCGTAATCACCTGAAACTGTTCCGTTAATTCCTTCGTCAGCGACTAGGATACGGCCTTTAAGGCCGATTGATTTACAGAAAGCCAAGTGGTCTGCAGCAAATTGCTCTGCATTTTCAATTGGAGTGTAAAGGTAGTAAAGTAAGACACGAATATCTTTTGCCATAAGATTTGTTCTCTTTTCTATTCTTAAATTTTCAGAATTTTTCATCTAACTATACTAGTATACCTGCTTGGGAAAACGAATGCAATTTATTTGACTGGAAATTGTAGAAAGGTGCTTATCCCTGCACTTCATCAGTAACCATAGCGAATAGCAGGTAGTTCTCTCAATTTTTTGATCTGCTCGGCTTGACTTTCTGATAACATCAGCTTATTGTCAATTAACATACGTGAGATGTCAACATTCATTTGACTCAATATAAATGGAGTAGAGGTCCCATCGTCCTTTAATCGTCTTTTATAACTCACTAACTGATTTTTCAAAGGAGCAAGTTGAGGCGTATTGTTTATACCTTCCAGTAGGTGATCTATGATAGTTATGGCTTCACAACGCCGTTCACTTCCTCCTGCAAACTATTTTAATGGTGTCATTCTCATTTTCCTCCTTAAATTGAAAAACTATCATTCCTAACTCTCGCGTCAGTATTTACCCAAATACCCTCTGTAAAAAAGTCAGCAAAAATGGTAATGTTGCGAAAATATTATTAATCACATGCACCGCATAGGAAGGATAAATGCTCTTGGTATAGCGGGTCAAACTAGCAAAGATGATTCCAACTGTTGCAAAGATGAAAATATCTAACAGACTAGGCAGGCTTGAAAAATGAGGAAGAGCAAATAAAATTGACGGAAGAAGCAAATCAAGGCCAAATCTCGAATGCTTAAAAAAGGCGTGTTGCAGTAATCCTCTATAGATTAACTCTTCCATCAGTGGAACCAGAAAGAACAGGGCTATATAAATACCTAGCTCAGCAAAGTTGGTCCCACTATAACCGATCAATACAGCCCAACCTTCAGCAGTTGACTGAACATGTTTAGCGGTCTGAACGTTAAAAGAGATCTGGAGCACTACCACTAATACTGTCAAAATCGAATACCAAAGCCATTTTTTTCTTGGAATGCGAAAGAGATAACCATGGCCTGTCTTAACCAGAATCCAAATCATGACTCCAATAAAAAGTAAACTCAAGATATTTTGAATCCAGAATAAATTGCCTATCTGAGAAGAAAATTGCCAATAGTTTTGGACGATAAGCGTCAGCTGAGAAAGACCAAATACGAAAAATAGGTAAGAGAAGACTGCACTTATTTTGAATAGAAGTTGATACTTTTTCATTTGAACCCTCCTTTGTAAACTCGAGACATCTCTAATATAAGCCATATTTTCCTAAATCCTTACTCCAAATCCTAAATGGTGCTTGAGATTTCCTGAATGGTTTAAGAGGAAAAATCCGAAACACGGATATCTATGCCCTTGTTTCAAAAAATCACTGCCTCCCCCAGATAAGCCTGAGGAAAACAGTGATTCAGTTTTTAGGAATTAGGAATGAATACACGAAATCAATTAATCTTATGATTTTTTGTTTTTCAAGAATTCATCGTATTGTTTTTGCATTTCTTTCAATACTTTATCGTAGGCACCTTCAGATTTCAATTTTTCCATCAATTCTGGAATAGCTTTATCTGGGTCTACAGTACCAGTGTTGATAGCTGTATCGAATTGTTGCATTGTGTTAGAGATTGCTGAGATTTCAGATTTCACACTGTCAGTGTTAAAGATGAATCCAAGCGCTGGAGATTCTTTAGCTTCAGCCAATTGTTTCTTAGAATCTGCGATTTGTTGGTCTGTAACGTTTTCGTTGATGTAAAGGATCCAGTTGTTACCAGTGTTCCATCCTGACATGTGAGTGTTTCCTTTGTATCCATCAAGGACTTTAACACGGTTTTCTTTACCTGCAACTTTTTCCCAGTTCTTGCCTTCTGGACCGTAAACAAGACCGTTCAAGAGTTCTGGGTTAGTGTTCAAGAGGTTCAACACTTCCATTGATTTTTCTTTGTTCTTAGAGTTGTTTGAGATAACAAAGTTAGCAACTTGTGTTGTTTGGTTTTTCTTGATGAAGTTAGTAATTGGTTTGATTTGGATATCTTTGTTCGCAACACGTGAAAGCAAGCTGTTACCGTAGTCAGCTGGTCCTACTGTTTCTTCACGAACGAACCAAGTATCTTGTTGAAGTTCAAATGAAGTATCGCTTGTTGCTACATCTTTTGGAATGTATCCAGCTTCATAGAATTTGTGAAGAGTCTTCAAGTGTTCTTTAAAGCGAGGCACTTCGTAACGGTTTACGATCTTAGTAGTGTCGCCTTCAAGGTCGATAACGAATGGAAGTCCATTTGGAACTGGGTAGTCAAAGTTATCAGATGGGATGAAGTTCTTGGTAACCGCAAATGGCACTACATCTGGAGCTTTTTCTTTGATTTGTTTCAAGACTGGTTCAAGTGTTTCATATGAAGTGACACCTGAAATATCGATACCGTATTTAGCAAGAAGAGTTCCGTTGAAGGCGAAGTTTTGAGATGATGCAACGTTGGCTGCAACTGGAACTGCGTAAATTTTACCGTTAATGCTGTTACCTTTGATGTAAGCTGGGTCAAGTGCTTTGTAAAGGTCTTTACCTTCTTTTTTGTACAATTCTGTCAAGTCAGCATAGGCACCTTTTTGAGCATTTACAACATAGTTAGATGCAAAGGCGATATCGTAGTTTTCACCAGATGATGTGATAACTGACATTTTCTTATCATAGTCACCCCATCCAAGATATTGGATATCCAATTTAGCACCAACTTTTTCTCCGATGATTTTGTTAGCATTTTCTAGCAATTCATCCAAGTTATCTGGTTTGTCACCGATTTGGTACATTTTGATAACAGGTTTTTCACCTGAAGCTGAGTCAGCAGCTTTCTTGTTGTTACCTGAAAGGTTTCCACAAGCAGCGAGACCAGCAGCCAAAGCGACTACGCTAGCAGATGCAAAAGCATATTTTTTCCAGTTTTTCATGACAAAAACTCCTTTTTTTATTTTTAAACTTATAAACAATGTAATGATCTTAACTTCACGCAAGGAAAGTTTGGAAATTAGAAAGGGTATTTCTCGACAAGTACTATTCTTTCACACCACCGATAGTCAAACCTTTTACAAAGTAGCGTTGGAAGAATGGATACAAAATCGCGATTGGAAGGGTTGCGACCACAACCATGGCCATACGACCTGTTTCTTTTGGAAGAGCAACTCCCAGTTGACCAGAAAGGCCGACTGCTTTGGCGATGTAATCCATATTTTGTTGGATTTGCATGAGCAAATATTGCAATGGATACAAGTTGTCACTCTTAATGTAAAGAAGGGCGTTGAACCAGTCATTCCAGAAACCAAGAGCTGTCAAGAGCGTGATGGTTGCGATACCTGGTAGTGACAATGGTAAACAGATTTGGAAGAAGATCCGGGCTTCACTGGCACCATCGATACGAGCAGATTCTAGAATAGCTTCTGGAATGGTCTTCTTAAAGAAGGAACGCATCAAGATGATGTTAAATGGTGAGAGAAGCATTGGAACAATCAAGGCCCAAACTGTATCACCAAGTTGAAGCAAACGAGTGACCACGATATAACCTGGTACCAAACCAGCGTTAAACAACATACTAAGTAGAACGAAGATTGTAAAGAATCTGCGGTACTTAAAGGTTGTCCGTGAAATGGCATAAGCATAAGTTGTTGTGATAAAGACATTTGTCAATGTCCCAACTACGGTTACAAAGACTGAGATGAAGAGGGCTTGTAAGATTTTATCCTTAAACTGTGCCAAGAACTCAAATCCGTCTAATCCAAATTGTGACGGGAAGAAGCTATATCCATTTTGAAGGATACTCTTTTCATCTGTCACCGAAATAACGATAACGAATACGAAGGGTAGGATACAAGAGAGGGCGATCAAACCAGAAATGGTACTGAAGAAGATATCTGCTTTCTTACTGAAGGAGTGAATGCCGACATTATCAATTTTTTCTTTTTTAATTTTCTTTTCTGCCATATTCTCCTCCTTTCTAGAACAAGGCTGAGTTTGGATCAACTCGTCTTGCAAGTAAGTTTGATAGGATAACCAAAAGCAAACCGACTACTGATTGGTAGAGACCTGCCGCTGAAGCCATCCCGATATCCGCTGTCTGGGTCAAACCATTATAAACATATACGTCCAAGACGTTGGTTACGTTATAAAGCTGACCAGCATTATGGGGGATTTGGTAGAAGAGACCGAAGTCTGCACGGAAGATATTTCCGACTGCCAGGATAGTCAATACGGTTACCAACGGTGTTAACTGTGGAATGGTTACATTGCGAATTCGTTGCCATTTGCTAGCACCGTCCACCGTTGCTGCTTCATAGTAGGTTGGATCAATTCCCATGATTGTTGCATAGTACATGACACTGCTATATCCAAAACCTTTCCAAATACCTAGGAAAAGTAGGAGATATGGCCAGATACCTAAGTCAGCGTAGAAATTGATTTCCTTCATTCCGATAGACTCTAGGAAATGGTTGAACACCCCTTTATCAATGTTTAGGAAGGCATCTGTAAAGAAACTGATGATAACCCAAGACAAGAAGTAAGGGAACAACATGGAAGTTTGGAAGATCTTAACCATTCTCTTAGAACGGAGTTCACTGAGAATAATGGCAATCCCTACAGATACAATTAAACCAATAAAGATAAAGCCGAGATTGTAGAGGACAGTATTTCGTGTAATAATAAAGGCGTCTTTTGAACTAAATAAGAATCTGAAATTATCGAGTCCGACCCATTTACTATTCATGATACTATCTATGAAACCATTACTGGTCATGTGGTAGTCTTTAAAGGCAACCACGTTCCCAAATACTGGAATGTAGAAGAATAGAATCAACCAGAGTGCCCCTGGTAAAACCATCAAGAGAAAGATCCAGTTGTCTCTCAAGGTTTTTGAAAACTTATTCATAATTTCCTCCCTTTTTATTTTGATATCCATCTAAAAATTCCTTTTTAGACTTTTGATAACGATTACATTATTAGTATACTCCTATTTGCAGGTTAGGTTAAACTACTAATTATAGAAAAAACTCCACAAATTATTTTATGTGGAGTACTTTTGAAGAAAGGGATGTTTCACGAGAAACACTCTGAACAAGAGACACTGTTCTTGTTTCTAAGTTGTATAAATGGTTGAAGCTGTCGCAATAGTATGCCACTGGTTGGCTGTTGTGGCTGCGAAGTCCTTGTCTGCGTAGAAGTCTGTAAATGGTAAGATTTCCACTTCTAGCTCGTCGATGCGGTCAATCTGACCAGCCAGATAAGCCTCGATACGGCTTTCTGCTCGCTTGATGCGTTGCAAGAGTCCGCCCATACGGATATCGACCGTATCCAAGCCAAAGACCTTGTTTTCTTTCAACCATTGATGGCTAAAGAGGGCATGGAAGTCTTCAATTTGGCTTCTAAGTTTTGGTAATTCTTGTCTGGCAATTTCTTGCAGACTTTCTTTATCGTTTACTTCATAGGCCTGACGAATGCGTCGTCCCACATCGACTTTGCTACTTAAAATTCGGTTCAACTGGGCCTGAGTTCCAAAGAGATAGGCATAGTTCCCAGCTTTTTCTTTAATATCAGCAAGCGTCTCAGCAGCCTGAGCGAAGTGCGGTTTGTCCTGTTCAGGTGTCATGTGTCGGTCAAGGATCGGACAGAGAACATCCTGATAAAAGACATAGCGGTTAGGATTGATCCCACTGAGATTGCCTGGTAGATCTGGTAAGAGATTGGCAAGGTCAATCTGCATGAAATCCTCAACCGATAGACCAGTATTGGTCTGGAAGTGAGCAGACAAACGGTCTAAGTCATTGCGGTAGCTGAGTTCTGCCCAGATTTGCAAGCTTGGGAGAATAGAAAACTGGGCTGTTTCCCCACCATTATCCCCCCAACCCGTTACAATGACTTCTTTGATGTCATTGGCACGACAGGCTTTATTGGCTTCAAGAGCGATGAGATGGCTGAAATGGTTGTTGGGTGTGAAACCAATCCACTTCCAAGCTCCCCCTGCAAAGGCAAGATCATGACTAATCTTATGATGATTGCGGAAATTGCGGTTGTATTTTTCCTCGCTATCCTGATAATAGTCCCAGTAAACCAAGGTCACACGGTCTTTGAGACGGTCTAGGTAGACACGAGTTTCCTCTGGAATTTCCACTTCACGGTCGTACTGGCCATCTGCTGACATAAGTTTAAAGAACATATCGCTCCACATCTGACAGTGGAAACCATATTTGTCAGCAATATCCAGCACGCGCTCCAAGTGTTGACACATGAGGAGACTACGATCCACCACACCGTTCAGAATCAAGTAGCGTCCCAAACCAACCAAGTGGGCTTCGTCCATCCCGATATTGACCTTGCGAGTCTTCAGTTTAGATAGAGTAGCAAACATACCATCAATCAGGTCATAAACCTTTTCTTCGCCGATAAGGAGGATATCCTCCACATCACGGAGCTCCTGAACTTCTTTGACACCCCATTTAACGAAGGCAGACAAGTGGGCCAAGGTCTGGATACATGGCACAAAGGTCATGTCAAACTGCTGGGCATAGGCTTCGATTTCCTGCAACTCCTCAGCTGAGTAGGCTCCACGGAAATAGCCAAAGTAAGGCTGCCCTTCAATCTGGTAAGTGTCTTCCATGTAAAGTTCAAAGGTTGAATAGCCCATGAGAGCTAAGAGTTCAATCATCTGCTTGGCAGAAGCGACATTCAGCACCGCATTGCGCGAACAGTCAGCCATATAGGCTAAATCTTCGTAAGCTGCTTGTTCCTCAATCTCTACTTTATCACCTTCTACTAGAGCTGTTGCCAACAAGGACAAGGCACGATAAAGTTGGTGAGGTTTGCGGTAGGTCAATTGATAGTGACCATCCTCACCCTTGATAGAGATAGAAGCTTGATCAGACTGAGTGACTAACACCTCAACATCTGGTAGAGAAATGTGCTTTTTTAATATTTCAATAGCTTGCGCTTGTTTGGGACTGAGTCCTGTAAATCTTACCATTGGTTTTCCTCCTGTAGCCAGTTAACAAGGGCACCGTAAAGATTAGCATCTGCATGATAGGTGCAGGCTTGGATAACGGGTGCGACCGTGTATTCTTCGTAGGTATCAACAAAGTCATCTACAGCCTTCTTGACACCTTGAATAAAATCTGGATTTTGACTGATAGAGCCTCCCAGACTGATGACATCTGGGTCGATCAGATACTGAATATTGAGCAAGCCTTGCGCCAGATTACGATTCATGCGCTCAATGGCTTCTTGACAAAGAGCATTGCCAGCTGCGGCCTCTTGGTAAATCTTGCGACCGTCCCAATCAGTCTGACCAGATTTTTCAATCACGTAGCGTACCATATTCCCAGTTGATGCTAGTTGCGACCAGTTGTTGAGCTTTTCAGCAGGGGCAAGGGTTGTCATGTAGCCAAATTCTCCACCCAGGCCGTGGCGACCTCTGTGAAGTCTGCCATTGATAATCATGGCTCCGCCAATCCCTGTCCCAATCACGACACAGGCTGCATTTTCAAGTTCTGGATGAGCCAGTAATTCACTGAGTCCAACGCAGTTGGCATCATTTTCCAGATGGACAGGAATCTGATAAGAACTAAGCGCCTCATACCAAGAAAATCCGTGGATATAAGGCACGGCACTGAAGCCATCAATCACACCTGTCTCTTGATTAACCGCACCTGGAACGCTCATAGCAATCCCGCTGTAATCCTGTTCTGACAAGCGTTGATCTAGCCACGCTAGTAAATCCTCCAAACTTTCAGGCGTTGGAATGCTTGTCTTATTCAGTATTTTCCCATCAGGAGTCAGACTGGCAAACTTAATCCCAGTCCCTCCGATATCAATCGTTGCAATGGTCATTGTTTTTACCATAAAAGGGGCAAATCAGCAGTTAGTTCTTACCTTTTCGCCCCTCCTTTCTTTTTATGTTTACTTTTTGAAATTAAATTTCTTCTTTTTTGATGAATTCTGTACGAATTTCTTGTGGAGCCAATAGTCCTGAATGAACTGGATATGGTCGCTCAAGTAGGTCAAGTAAGAGATGTTGACTTTCCGGTACACGTACATTTTCACTACACATATTGTAGTAACGAAGGACATAGCCTTCTTCATTTTCAGCTACCTTAAAGGCTGTTGGACAGATTTGCGGTATGCTGAGAACAGAATGGCTCAAGAGGCTACCAGTCGCAACCACGCTTCCTTCTTGTTTAGCAAGCTGAAGGCTGGTAAATGGTGTCTGCAAGGCTTTAGCACGACGATAGGCTGAGAAGCGTTCTTGGGCTTGGTGGCATTCAAGCGCAAACTCGACTTCAAACTCACGCAAGCATTGTGCTTCTGGTGTTGGGAAGTAACCCCAGTCACCTAGCTCACCTGACGCACGCAGAATGGTCACTGCAATGGTGTCGTCTCCAAGGATTTCGTATTCATTCAATCCCTTGTTAGATACAGTCACACCTTTTTCATCGTCATACAGACTGACAAAGGCTTGTTGGTGTTGAGGATTTTCAGGATTTTCCCATGAAGCTGCTGGTTTGTTTGGTCGTGTCACCACCTCATAGATGCTTTCAGAATCATTGCTTGGACGCGTGTTATGAGTCTTGACCAAGAGACGGATACGGTGGTCTTTGGCAGTGTTGGTAAAGCGAGTCTTGCAACGAATTTGTGGATTGTCAACGAAGACAGTCAACTCAGTTTCCAGAGGAATGCTTGTCAATTCTTCTGAACGTCCAGCCTCACGCTTCATAAACTCGATGATACCTTTTTGCTCTTCTTCTAACTTTTCATCTGCACTGACAGGCACGGTCAATTCATGTTTGAGCAAAATCTTAGCGTAGCGAGCTGTGTTTTCCAAGACCTCGTAGCCCTTAAGCTCTGCATAGATTGGCTCTGTTCCTTTTGGTTGGAAATAGATATACTCGTTTCCGATGTCACCACGATCTTCGAAGCGGATAAAATCTTCATAGGCTTCGTGAGTTGTCTTATCATAGACTGTGATGTTGTCATCCACACTCACCGTTACAAATGGCGTATCAATCACTCCGTTTTGGTAAATACCGTCGCGGTGTTCTTGTTCTCCTTCCAGCAATTGGAATGTTGTCCAAGAAAGCGGCGCTAGGTGAACTGGAATGGTCACGCGCACTTGTCGAGCGATACGAGCTTGGCGGAACTTGTCTTTTGGTAAATCGTACTCAAAATTAGCCCCAAGATCCTCGATTTTAGCCTCTACAGGACGCCCATCCAAATCCTCCACACGGTAGCTTGGCAAGGTAAGAGCAGCCATCTTCTTGTAACCTTCTGTTGGGTGCAATTCCTTGAAATCACAAACCGCAACATCAATCACTGTGCTGACAGTATCAACCTTATCATGCAAGCCTGTGTTAATAACCGTAAAGAGATAGTCACTTTGAGCCTTAGCCGTAGCAATTTTACCCTTCCACTCATTAAGAAGATTGCTCTTAACAAAGTTTCCGACTTGGTTGACCTTGGCAAAACGAATTTCCATCTCGCGGTGAACTTCGTCCACGCTACAGCCACAGATACTATCATGTGGCGCATTCTGCAAAAGTGTTTTCCAAGCATAGGTCAACTGGTCCTTGTGATTATGACCACCAGTGATGATAGTTAGTGGCTCCACTACTTGCTCTAGGAGGTTGCTATTTTCTTGGAAGGATTGTTTGAGATAAATACGAGATGAAGAAGTGTTGGCAAGTGTGTACCAGCCATCTGTTTCCTGACTGGTCAACTCACCTGTAACCGTTGATAATTGCTCTGGTAGGGCACTTTCCACGGCTTGGACATATTCATCAAAAGAACTATGAACAAAGGTTACATCTGGGAAGAGTTCATTTGCCACACGAATGGCTTCACTCAGATTTTTCTGCACAGGCTGGTGGTCACAGCCGTTCATCATCAACCACTGGTTGGTTGAAGCATAGTCACGCACGTCTGCCAGTTTTTGTTTCCAGAAGGTCAAGGCCTCGTCTTTATCAACTGGAATTTCATTCCCATTACTGTACCAGTTGGCAAAGAGAATCCCGAGGACACGACTTCCGTCCGCACCCTGCCAGTACATTTCTGAAAACTGGGAAGTAAACTGCTCATCTTCGAGGACTTGGTTGTCAAATCCAATTGGCTTCACACCACGACCAAAGGCTGCCACGTGAATGCCTGATTTTTGTAGGATTTGAGGCGCTTGTCCCATATTTCCAAAGGTATCTGGGAAGTAACCAATCTGGGTTGACTTGCCCCATTTTGCACATTCTGCTTGACCAATCAAGGTATTGCGGACATTGGCTTCACTGGAGATCAAATAATCATCCTGCAAAATGTAAAAAGGACCAATTTTAAGTTTGCCTTCGTCGATGTAGCGTTGGACTTTGTCGCGATTTTCAGGGCGAATCTCCAAGTAGTCATCAAGGACAATGGTTTGACCATCCAAGTGGAAGCTCTTGAACTCAGGGTCATTTTCAAAGAGATCAAAGAGATTGTCAAACAATTCCACCAACTGCATACGGTGGCTTTCAAAAGGCAAGTACCACTCACGATCCCAGTGACTATGTGAGATAATATGTACGACAACATTTTCCATGAAGTAAAACCTCATTCTAAATTTAAATTTTTATTGTTAACGTTTTAAATGTAAATTTGTGATTCTTTCCAAGAATCAGTTGCGCTAAAGCGAGCTCCTTAACGGATATTCAAGTAATCCAAGACCAACTCACAGAACATCATGTTGGCCCAAGAGAACCATTCACGAGAATAAAGAGTTGGGTCATCTACGTGGAAGCTTTCATGCATAACACCTGTACCCCCATCGCAAGCAACCAGCTGATCCAGCAAGAATTTTTTCTCTGCCTTATCTCTTGTTGTCAAACCTTGGATAGACAGAGCGATTGGCCAGATATAGCGATAGAAGGTATGAGAACTTCCGAGACCGCTAGCGTATTCTCCTTGGTAGAAATATGGATTTTCCGGGCTCAGAATGGTACGACGAGTGGCTTGATAAACTTCATCATCGACTGAACAGTAGCCCAGATAAGGCGCAGCTAGCAGACTTGGTACGTTTGGATCATCCATGATACTAGCATTTCCTAGACCATCCACTTCAAAGGCATAAATCTTTTCGCCCTTGCTGTTGGTGGTGTAGGCGTAGTTTTCAATTCCTTCTTGGATTTCAGACTGGAGGCGCTTGGCGTCAGCAATAATTCTCTCGCTATCAGCTAGGTTTAATGCTGCGAAGATCTCTTGCACATAACCCAAGACTACTACAGCAAACATATTTGACGGAATCAAGTAACTATACTGACAACAGTCATCACTCGGACGAAAGGCTGACCAAGTCATACCTGTCACTGCAAAATCAGGTCCAAAGCCATCATTTACCAAGGTGTCTTCCTTGCGGTCCGTATCTCGGACAAAACGATAAGGAGAGTTCTTGTGGTCTTGTTCTACCGTCCACAGATTGAGGATTTCCTTAGTCGCTGCGACAAAAGTTTCATCAAACTGACTAATCTCGCCAGTCTCTTTCCAGAGGAGATAAGCCAACTGCAAAGGATAGCAAAGCGAGTCCACCTCATACTTGCGTTCCCAAATCCAGCCATTAAGATCGGTATGATCTGTCTCGTGGTGCCCCTTCCAGTTTTCCTCAATGTTGAAGGAGTTGGCATAATGATCCTTGAGTACCAAGGTCATCTGACGCTTGACCAAACCTGCAATGGTCTGACGCAGGAGGGGATCTCTTTTAGCCACATGCAGGTAGGGTCTGAGTTGGGCTGTCGAATCCCGAAGCCACATAGCAGGAATATCTCCTGTGAGCACAAAGGTTGAACCATCTTCTAGGATTGCAACCGTATTGTCCAAGGTGTCTGTGTAGCAACGCTCGAAAACATCCACCCACTCTGGATGGTCCTTAGCCCGCTCTGCCACTTCATCTAGCCAGTCTCTAACAATTTCTTTTGAATAAATCATCGTGCAGTATCCTCTTTCAAACAAGCTTCATTTTCAGTATATAGCTTTTGAGACAGAAAATACATACACAAATGATAGTCATTTTTCTACAAAATAGTTATCTTTGAAACTCCTTTTCTAAAGGTTATCTTTTTCTGATATAATGTAGAAAAACAGCTAAAGGAAAGACTATGAAACCACTACTTGAAACCATCGATACCCGCTTTGGTACTGCCAGCAAGCATGCCTTTTCTCGGGGAAATACCCTGCCATACACAGGCGTTCCTTTTGGGATGAATTACTTTGTACCCCAGACCAGTGACCAGGAAGGATCTTGGTTTTTCGATCCGCATCTGCCCATCTTTCAGGGAATTCGATTGACCCATCAGCCCAGTCCTTGGATTGGGGACTATTCTTGGCTCCTTCTGACACCTGTCACAGGCCAGCTAGGTGGAGACAGCCTCTTCCATCGTCAGTCTTCCTATGATATGGATAAGGCCTCTTTCCAACCTCATTATCTGAAAATTTTCTCCCTGCGCTATCAGATTGAAAGCCAGCTCACACCGACTTGCTACGGTGCTTCTATTCGTTTGGAGCAAAAGCAAGGCAAAGCCCTCTCCCTCTATCTTCACGCAGCAGATGAACTGACAGTAGAGCAAGTAGATAAGAGGAATCTTGCCCTGCGACAAGAAGGTAAAACTGAAACCAACAAAAATCCACTGATACTGTTCACTTCTCTGCAAATAAACACGGATATTCTTGCTGTTAGCCAAAAAGGTGGAGACTGGCGAATTGACCTAGAAGATAGCCAAACCGAAATTCAGCTAGCGACTTCTTTCATCTCGCCTTCTCAAGCACTGCTTAATCTACCTCAACAAGATTTTGATAGCTGTAAAGCAAGTGCCCAAGCGGACTGGGAAAATCTTCTCCATCGTTTTGACGTTATCGAGACAGGAGAGGCTGACAGAACCTTCTTTGACCACTGCCTTTATAGACTCTTCCTATTTCCTCAAACTTTTTATGAGATTGATGAATCAGGGCAAGCCATCCACATGGATCTGGCTACTGGCACTGTCAAGCCCGGTGTCCTCTTTAGCAACAATGGTTTCTGGGATACCTTCCGCACCACCTTCCCCCTCTTTGCCCTTATCATACCGGAGAACTATCACCGCTTTTTAGAAGGTTTCCTCAATAGCTACCGCGATACTGGATTTCTTCCAAAATGGCTGGCTCCAGATGAACGGGGTATGATGCCAGGTACACTTTTAGACGGTATTATCGCAGATAGCGCCTGCAAGGACATGACCCCCGACCTAGAAGAAGAACTCCTCCAAGCCATGCTTGAAACAGCCAGTAAGACCGACCCTCTCGGCATCAATGGTCGTCACGGACTAGAGCAATACCAAGAACTAGGCTACCTCTCTATCGAACACCACGAAAGTGTTAGCCATACTCTAGACTATGCCTATAGCGACTTTTGTATCGCCAGCTGTGCCAAAAAACTAGGGAAAACAGAAATCGCTGAAACCTACAAGGCCGCATCACAAAATTACCGCCATCTATTTGATCCTGAGACAGGTTACATGAGAGCGCGAGACAGCCAAGGTAACTTCCGCCCTGACTTTTCTCCTTATAGTTGGGGACGCGACTATGCCGAATGCTCTACCATCCAAGCAACTTTAGGTGTCCTCCATGACATCCCAGGCTTGATCCAGCTTATGGGTGGAAAAGAAGCCTTTAGCAACTATCTTTTGAAAACCTGTCAGGAGGCTCCCCTCTTTGAGACAACAGGCTATGGTTACGAAATTCACGAAATGAGCGAGATGGCTACTGCTCCTTTTGGACAACTCGCTATTTCTAACCAACCTAGTTTCCACATTCCTTATCTCTTCCGCTACAGCGATTACCCTGACTACACTTCCCTTCTCATCAAGACGCTCCGTCAAAAAGCTTTTCACCCAAGTTGGGAAGCCTATCCTGGCGATGAGGATAACGGTAGTCTCTCGGCCTGGTACATCTGGTCAGCTCTCGGATTTTATCCAACCTGTCCAGGAAAACCAAGCTATGATCTCGGAATCCCTCTCTTTGACCACCTCCGAGTTTATCTGGCTAAAGAAGATAAATGGTTGGATATCCATACTAAACAAAACCATATCCATTTTAACTTTGTAAAAGAATGTCAACTAGATAATACCTCTATAACTAGCATTCAACACCAAGACCTCCTAAAAGCTGATCAGCTAACCTTCACCCTCAGCTGGTTACCAAGTCAGCCGTCCACTTCCTGAAATACAAAAATCTCCTAGCAGACTTTCCTGCTAGGAGATTTTCTTATGAGAGGTACTTG
>NZ_DXLC01000202.1:0-4535 GCF_019414905.1 Streptococcus sp.
ACTCAACAAAGGTCTGAGTGAAATGCTGAAGGATTTATTTTAAAGAGTCCATAAAAAGACTCCATAAAAAAATAATTAAAAAAATTTTTAATAAATTGAATCGGAAAAAATATTTTTTGTGAAAGAGCCTGAAGCAACCAGGGAGAAGATGGGGGGATGACCCCCTCCCCCTCGGTGCTCCCGGACTTCACACCGTCACTGTACATTTTTTCTCGCGGGAAATGAAAGGTAGTTGTATAAAATGACATTGAAAGGTATGGGCTATCTCAGGAAGAAGCTAGCCAATTATAAAATGGGTGTAGATACTAGATACAATCAGTATGCTATGCAACACAATGACATAGATGTTGGTATTACGATACCACCTCAAATCAGGCAACAATATCGAGCGGTCTTAGGTTGGACTGCTAAGGGTGTTGACAGTCTTGCAGATCGTTTGGTCTTTCGTGAGTTTGCCAATGATGAGTTTGGAGCGAATGAAATCTTTGCTCAGAACAATCCAGATGTATTCTTTGATAGCGCGATTCTTTCGGCTCTGATTGGGTCGTGTTGTTTTGTTTACATTTCGCAAGGGGACGATGATGCTCCTAGGTTGCAGGTTATCGAGGCGAGTAATGCAACTGGTGTTCTGGATCCTATCACTGGCTTGTTGATAGAGGGCTATGCCGTTTTGAAAAGGGATGACAATGGTTATGCCGTGCTTGAGGCTTATTTTACTAGTGATGTGACTTGGTTCTATCCGAAAGATGGTAAGCCGTTTGCAATCGAAAATCCGACGGGTGTTCCTTTGCTGGTGCCAGTCATTCATAGGCCTGATGCTGTTCGGCCGTTTGGTCGGTCACGAATTACTAAGGCTGGGATGTACTATCAGAGATATGCTAAACGAACGCTTGTGCGGTCAGATGTTACTGCCGAGTTCTATTCATTCCCTCAGAAGTATGTGTTGGGATTGAGTCAAGATGCTGAGGCGATTGATACTTGGAAAGCAACTGTATCTAGCTTGCTGACGTTTACGAAAGATGATGAGGGGGAAAAGCCGAATGTGGGACAATTCACCACGTCCAGCATGTCTCCTTTTACTGAGCAGTTACGGACTGCAGCAGCTGGATTTGCTGGGGAAATGGGATTGACCTTGGATGATCTTGGTTTTGTTTCTGATAATCCGTCATCTGTTGAAGCTATCAAGGCTAGTCATGAGAACTTGCGGTTAGCTGGTCGGAAGGCTCAGCGCTCTCTGGGTTCTGGTCTGCTGAATGTGGCTTATGTCGCTACTTGTTTACGTGATGAGTTTCCTTATTTGAGGAAACAGTTCAATAAAACGGTCGTGAAGTGGGAGCCTTTGTTTGAGGCGGACGCTAACATGCTGACCTTGATTGGTGATGGTGTTATCAAACTGAATCAAGCGGTGCCTGGCTATATGGATGCTGAAACCATCCGTGACTTGACTGGAATTAAGGGGTCAGACAAGCCTGCTCCAGTAGTGAAGGAGGGTGCAGATGGTGGAAGATATGTTTCCGAGTCTACTCCAGAAAATTAAGGATGAATTTGAAAAAGCTAGGCTTGATAGTGAGATTCTGGAAGAGTTGCTAGAAAAGTTAGAAGAGAATAAAGCTAATTATCTGGACGCCAATCAATATGCTATAGAAATTGGTGAAATACTCTCAAAGGTTTTAGGAACTTACTTAAGTAATGAAAGCCTACCAGATGGCAAGATGTACTATAATATCGCTAAACGATTGCTGGAAGATGTTTTGGGTCGAAACTATGACCTTGTAAGCGAATATACTGAAAAAGTTCAAGAAGATTTAAACCTTAGGGCTAACCTTCGCATTCCTGCTCAAGTTCCTGAGTTGAATCAAGATAGGATTGACGGCTTAGTAAATCGTTTAGCTAGTGAAGACGATTTTGGAGCTGTAAAATGGTTAGTAGGTGAAACGATTGTTAATTTTACCCAGAGCATTGTAGATGATACGATTCAAAGAAATGTGGTCTTTCAGTATAAAGCAGGACTTAGCCCTAAAATTACTAGGCGAACGGCTGGGAAGTGTTGTAAGTGGTGTCAAGAACTGGAGGGTAGTTATAAATATCCTTCCGTTCCCCATGATATTTACAGACGGCATAGTAATTGTAGATGCACCGTTGAATATTATCCGCAAGATGGTAGATGGCAGAACGTGCATACCAGAAAATGGAGTAATATCAATCAAGAAGATGTGGAGCGTCGAAAACAGATAGGTATAGAGTCCGCTGAAGAACGTAAAAGAAAACGAGATGAAAGGATTGCCAAGTTTGGGAATCCTAAAAGAAGATTAAGATAGTCCTGAGGTATAGGAGTAGAAAGGTTGTCGTTAAAAATGGAGCTGGATAAGTTTAAAACGATGATGAACGTTAGAAAGCGGATGATTTACTTTCTGAGATTCCAGAGGATGACAGGAAGTGAAAACCAGGTTACGATAGATGAACAGGCTTGGAAACTTGTCTTACCTGATCAGTGGAATTTGACTAGTAAGCATGAAAAAGTAATCAGAGAGGGTCTAGAAACATTTGTCCATGATATCAATAGGATAGAGAATGACCGTGCTAGAAAGTGTTTTATCATTCATTATTGCTACATGAGGAAGAAAACAGTAAGTGAATGTTTAGAAATTGCTGGGACAAAATCCACTAATTATCACAGATACAAACAGATAGCTGTCTTGAACTTTGCGAGAATCCACGAGAACGGAGAACTAGAAGTCTATAAGTAGCTATCAGCTGAATGATTGCAGTCTAGGGCGCCCCGCTTTAGGGCGTCATCATATAAAACTCCATGAATCAGTTAGAAGCCCTTGGAAATGAATCTAGGGGCTTTTAGATTTCTGAATATATAGGTTGGCGATAGTGTGGTATAATGGTGCTAGGTAATAAAAAAGCACGTTTGACCGTGCTAGTTTCTTGCCTGCTGAACTCATCATATAGTATAGTGGCTCCTTTGTGGGGCTTTTTTTGTGAACATTTTTAGGAACTTTTAAAGAATTTAAAGAAAATATAAGGAAATGTGATTTTAAAGAAAATCAGCAATATAAAGGCTTTTGCTTACTAATGAAATATAAAAATCAAGCGGTAGCGGAATAACTCAAAATGTGATAAGATAGGGGTATGAATCTGAAAGTGAAACAAAAAATACCATTAAAAATCAAGCGCATGGGAATTAATGGTGAGGGAATCGGCTTTTACCAAAAAACGTTAGTTTTTGTACCTGGAGCACTAAAAGGAGAAGATATCTATTGTCAGATTACTTCTATTAAACGTAACTTTGTTGAGGCAAAATTACTGAAGGTCAACAAGAAGTCTAAATTTCGAGTTGTGCCAGCTTGTACTATTTACAATGAGTGCGGAGGCTGCCAAATCATGCACCTGCATTATGATAAGCAGCTGGAGTTCAAGACGGACTTACTTCACCAAGCACTGAAAAAATTTGCCCCTGCAGGATATGAAAATTATGAAATCCGTCCAACTATTGGAATGCAGGAACCAAAGTACTACCGTGCTAAGTTACAATTTCAGACTCGAAAATTTAAAAATCAGGTCAAGGTGGGCTTATATGCACAGAACTCTCACTATTTAGTAGAGTTGAAAGACTGCCTGGTACAAGACAAGGAAACCCAAGTGATTGCTAATCGCCTAGCGGAATTACTTACTTTTCACCAAATTCCGATAACGGATGAGAGAAAAGTTCTAGGTGTTAGAACTATAATGGTCCGACGAGCAATAAAGACTGGACAGGTTCAGATTATTATTGTTACAAATCGTCAGCTTAATTTAACCCAACTAGTAAAAGACTTAGTTAAAGATTTTCCAGAAGTTGTGACAGTAGCTGTTAATACAAATACAGCTAAAACCAGTGAGATTTATGGTGAAAAGACAGAGATTATCTGGGGACAAGAGAGGATTCAAGAAGGTGTACTCGATTATGAATTTTCACTATCTCCTCGAGCTTTCTATCAACTAAATCCTGAACAAACAGAAGTTCTTTATAACGAGGCGGTAAAAGCCTTGGATGTTAATAAAGAAGACCATTTGATTGACGCTTATTGTGGAGTGGGAACGATTGGATTTGCCTTTGCAAAGAAAGTAAAGACACTTAGAGGAATGGATATTATCCCAGAAGCTATTGAAGATGCCAAGCGAAATGCGAAAAGAATGGGATTTGACAATACTCATTATGAAGCTGGAACGGCAGAAGAGATTATTCCTCGTTGGTACAAGGAAGGCTACCGAGCAGATGCTCTGATTGTGGACCCACCACGTACAGGTCTGGATGATAAGTTATTAGATACTATTCTTACTTATGTGCCAGAAAAAATGGTTTATATTTCTTGTAATGTTTCGACCTTGGCTCGTGATTTGGTACGCTTAGTAGAAGTCTATGATCTTCATTATATCCAGTCGGTCGATATGTTCCCACATACAGCTCGAACTGAAGCTGTTGTAAAATTAATAAAAAAAGTTTAAAAAAGTAGTTGACAAAAAATAAAAAGTCGGTATAATAGTAA
>NZ_DXLC01000203.1:0-2446 GCF_019414905.1 Streptococcus sp.
AGTACAGCCTGCGGCTAGCTTCCTAGTTTGCTCTTTGATTTTCATTGAGTATAAAATGCAGAGAGTTGAGTTTTTTTTAAGGCAAATTTGGTATAATGGTTTTAATAAGGAGGAGTTTCTCATGATAAAAATCTTATTGGTTGAGGATGACCTAGGCCTGTCAAATTCAGTATTTGACTTTTTAGACGATTTTGCGGATGTCATGCAGGTATTTGATGGGGAAGAAGGTCTCTACGAAGCTGAAAGTGGCGTCTATGATTTGATTTTGCTCGATTTGATGTTGCCAGAAAAAAATGGCTTCCAAGTCTTGAAAGAATTGCGTGAAAAGGGAATTACGACTCCAGTTCTGATCATGACTGCCAAGGAAAGTTTGGATGACAAGGGACATGGATTTGAACTGGGAGCGGATGATTATCTGACCAAACCTTTCTACTTAGAAGAACTCAAAATGCGGATTCAAGCCCTTCTCAAACGTTCAGGCAAGTTTAATGAAAACACCTTGACTTATGGAAATATTGTAGTTAATTTGTCAACCAATACCGTTAAGGTTGAAGATACTCATGTCGAATTACTGGGGAAAGAGTTCGATTTATTAGTTTATTTCCTTCAAAATCAAAATGTTATTTTGCCTAAGACTCAGATTTTTGATCGTTTATGGGGATTTGATAGTGACACAACAATTTCAGTTGTCGAAGTCTATGTTTCAAAAATTCGTAAGAAATTAAAAGGAACCACTTTTGCAGAGAATTTGCAAACCTTGCGCAGTGTTGGGTATATTTTAAAAGATGTTCAGTAAACTAAAAAAAACATGGTATGCGGATGACTTTAGTTATTTTATCCGCAACTTTGGTGTCTTCACTCTGATTTTCTCCACCATGACTCTAATTATTTTGCAGGTCATGCACTCGAGTCTCTATACTTCGGTGGATGATAAGCTTCATGGACTGAGTGAAAATCCTCAGGCAGTTATTCAGCTTGCTGTAAATAGGGCGACAGAAGAGATTAAAGATTTGGAGAATGCGGCTACAGATACTAGTAAGACTGAGGTGAAACCCAATGTCAGTTCCAACACAGAAGTTATTCTTTTTGATAAGAATTTTACCCAGCTCCTTTCTGGAAATCGATTTTTGGGATTGGATAAGATTAAGTTAGAGAAAAAAGAACTAGGCCATATCTATCAGATTCAGGTTTTTAATAGCTATGGACAAGAAGAAATCTATCGCATGATATTGATGGAAACCAATATCAGTTCGGTTTCAACCAATATCAAGTATGCAGCTATCTTGATTAATACCAGTCAGTTGGAGCAGGCCAGTCAAAAGCACGAGAAATTGATTGTGATTGTGATGGCAAGTTTCTGGATTTTATCTTTACTTGCAAGTCTCTATCTAGCTAGGGTCAGTGTTAGGCCCCTGCTTGAGAGCATGCAGAAGCAACAGTCCTTTGTGGAAAATGCTAGTCATGAGTTACGAACTCCACTCGCAGTTTTGCAAAATCGCTTAGAGACCCTTTTTCGTAAGCCAGAAGCAACCATTATGGATGTGAGCGAAAGCATTGCCTCTAGTTTGGAAGAAGTCCGAAATATGCGTTTTTTGACGACAAACTTGCTGAACTTAGCTCGTAGAGATGATGGGATTAAACCGGAACTTGCAGAAGTTCCAACCAGTTTTTTCAATACGACTTTCACAAACTATGAGATGATTGCCTCGGAAAATGATCGTGTCTTCCGTTTTGAAAATCGGATTCATCGCACGATTGTCACAGACCAGCTTCTTCTGAAACAACTGATGACCATCTTATTTGATAATGCTGTCAAGTATACTGAAGAGGATGGTGAAATTGATTTTCTTATCTCGGCGACCGATCGCAATCTGTATTTACTTGTTTCTGATAATGGAGTCGGTATTTCGACAGAAGATAAGAAGAAAATTTTTGACCGTTTTTATCGAGTGGATAAGGCTAGAACCCGCCAAAAAGGTGGTTTTGGTTTAGGATTATCTCTGGCCAAGCAAATTGTAGATGCGCTTAAAGGAACCATTACTGTTAAAGATAATAAACCCAAGGGAACAATCTTTGAAGTGAAGATTGCTATCCACACACCATCTAAAAAGAAAAAATAAAAATATCGCTCCATATGGGGCGATATTTTTGATTACGTGACTTTCAGTCCGTTTCGCTAAGTCAGGTGTGAGACAGGCAAACCACCCGTTTTAGGGGTGATCATGATTAAAATAACATAAAAATCTTGACAGATAAACTTAAAAAAGGTAAACTATTTACTGGTTAATTAATTGGTTAAATAACCAGTTTATGAAAAAACTGTTTAACCGAGAAAAAGAAGTTAAGAAAAAGCTTCATCATTTATTGAAATGAGGGATTTATGAAATTCAGTAAAAAATATATAGCAGCTGGATCAGCTGTTATCGTATCCTTGAGTCTTTGTGCT
>NZ_DXLC01000204.1:0-5648 GCF_019414905.1 Streptococcus sp.
CTTATAACTTTTCATTACAATTCTTATTTTTGAATAAATAACTCATACAAGCCTCTCACTGCATTACAGCCGTAAATAGCTTCTGCTTGGACTAAGTCTGCCAAGGTCAAGACTTTCTCTTCTACCTGTCCTCTTTCCAGCAAATGCTGACGATAAATTCCTGATAAGATTCCCAGTCGGATAGGCGGTGTGTAAAGTTTCTCATCGATTTTCAGAACCAAATTTCCGATAGAGGTTTCAAGAAGTTCTCCAGACTTATTGTGGTAAATCTTCTCTTGTTCTCCTAGGTTCAAATGCGGTCTGTAAGTCGTTTTAAAATAGGTAAAGGCTTGCTGTAAATTGGCTTCCTGCAGGCAAAGTTTGGCCTGGCAGAAATGTGGACTAAGGGGTGTTAATACTTGACGATTGACTTCTATCTCTCCAGATTTGCTAAGGCTAATTCGCAAGCGGTAATCTTGATTAGCATCACAAGTCTGACACTCTGCTTCAATCTTTTGTCTCAAAATTTCTGGGTCAAAAGGGTAATCAAAATATCGACTAGCTTTTCTCAGTCTTTCCAAATGTTGTTCTTCAAACAGCAATTGTTTTTGGCTGATTTTTCCAGTTGTAATTATTTGGAAACGAGCTTGTTTACGATAGAGAACAGCTGCCTTCTGATGAACCTCTCGGTATTCAGATTCCCAAGTGCTATCCCATGTAATACCTCCGCCTACTCCATAGATAGCTTTCCCTTGATTCAGTTGAATGGTACGAATGGCGACATTGAAAATCCGTTTCCCATGTGGAAGCAAGAGACCAATCGTTCCACAGTAGACTCCGCGCGGTTGCGGCTCCAAGTCCTTTATAATCTCCATAGTCGCAATTTTCGGTGCACCCGTTATGGAACCACAAGGAAAGAGTGAGCGGAAAATTTCAACAAGGTCCACATCCTCTCGCAACTGACTCTTGATAGTCGAAGTCATCTGCCAAACAGTTGAATACTGTTCCACTTGGCAGAGACGCTCCACATGCTCACTCCCCACCTCAGAAATACGATTCATATCATTGCGCAAGAGGTCCACAATCATCATATTTTCAGAGCGATTTTTAGGATCCTGCTCCAACCAACTGGCCTGCCCCAAGTCTTCTTGGTCAGTCATGCCACGCTGAGTCGTTCCCTTCATTGGTCGCGTCGTCAATTCACAGTCATTTTGCTCAAAAAAGAGTTCTGGACTCATGGAAATCACTGCCATCTCATCGTGTTCCACATAGGCATTATAGCCTGCCTCCTGCTCTACCACCATGCGATTGTAGATGGCAAACGGATTAGCACTTAAATCTTGCTTGAGTTGGACGGTATAGTTGACCTGATAGGTATCTCCCTGCCGCAAATGATGATGTATCTGTACAATAGCCTTTTCATAGTTTGCTGCAGACGTTACTTCCTGCCAATTTGAAGACAAATCAACCTCATCATAAGTCAAAGGAATAGGGGAGGTCTCCACCTTATCGTGAACAGTAAAGTAAAGCAAATACTCGTCCAGTAAAGGTGCCTTGTGAACTGCTAATTTCTCCTCAAAAGCAGGTGCAGCCTCGTAGCTGACATAGCCCACCACATAGTAGCCCTGCTCTTGGTAGCTTTCCACTTGTGCCAGCAAATCTACCACTTCTGCTACATTTCTCGTTTTCAACTCTTTAATAGGCTGGGTAAAGGTGTATCTCTCCCCCAAAGCTCTAAAATCAATCACTGTTTTTCTATGCATACCTTAAGTATAGCACAAAATAAGAAAACCCTCATCCGCAAAGCAGATGAGAGATTTCGATTATTTAAAGATTGAAGTTTTAAAGCTGTTTGTTTGTTGAAGAAGTTTCTTGAAGATTTTCTCTTTAAGGGAAACAGTATTATCAAATTTAACTGATCCATTTTTAAGAGTAGCTTTATCTTTATCAACAGCTGCAGCAAATGCATTCTTCAAGTCTTCGTAACTACTGTATGTAGTACCGTCTATTGTAACAGGGTTAAATCCTGCTTTCGCTTTATCAACAACTTCTTTGAAGTATTCTTTCTTCCAATCTTCTAGAGTATTAAATTTACCATCAGAAACTTTCTTAATGATAAAGTCATCACCTAGAGTAGCATGACCAGCTTTTTTAGACTCATTTTTCAACATGTTAGAAGCATAATTTAGGAAGCCTTTTTCATATCCAAAGTAACCCCACATACGGAATGTGTTATGTTTGAATGACATAGAGCCTGGAGCTCCTTCACTTGTATTACCACCATAGATACCAGCAGTGATAGGCACCGTTACATAGGCAGAGCCAAATCCAGTTGGGTCATAAGTACCATTACCAGGACCGTGTTTGGTCATGAAGTTCTTATCTACTAGGTCGTTAACAGAAGTTAAGTTATATTCTTTTTCTTCTGCATTCAAATCACGAACCTCATCGTATTGGTTCTTCGTATTAGCGTTACGTAATTTCTTAGCAACTTTCTTGAACCAAGCATTGTTTAGTTCTTTGCTACCTTTATCAAGAACGGCTTCTCCTTCAAGATAATCAAGAAGCATTAGAGTATCGTTGAAACCTTTCATGTAATGATCGATTTCAGCGCGAGATGTAAGGTCATTTGGATTTGTGTTATACCATTGATTTCCGTCATTTGGACGTTCGTAGGCCATGTTCAATCCTAGTGCTTTGAAGTCACCGTTTGGACTTGTTTCAGCAGGAGATTGTAACATACCTTGTGCGAACGCCTCTAGGTCGGTACCTTCACGGTGTCTTGAACCACCTAAGTAAACCATGCGGTCATTTACGTGAGTCGTTTCGTGAGTGAAGGCTGAAATACCAAAGTCACTAATCATATCAGTAACCATGAAGAAGACTGAATCATCCTTATAAGGGTTACCGTAAATACGAGCTACAGCTCCCATACGCCAGTCAGTTGCATGGTAACGACCTGTTGGTCCGTATAATTCACGGATAGGTGCTACGTCTTTACCACTATTCGTATGTCCGTATTTATCTGTGCTGATTCCTTTATAGTTTTGGTTATCTAACACAGGAGTTGGAACCATGTTATTGCTCTTAAGCAGTTGATTACGAACTTTATCTAATGATAAGCGAGACCAGAAGTCTAGGTAATTTTGTTGACCTTTAGCGACTTTATTGATTTCAGCTTTGAATGCTTCGCGTTCTTCTGCAGTATTCTTACCGTATTTTTCAAACGAACTGTAAGCCATAGTGTTATATGTTGAGATTAAGAACATATGTGCATCTTTCAAGTTAAGAAGTGGTAAAATCATCTTACCATGCATGTCGTTGTTTAATCCCTCGTAGGCTCTGTGTTTCTTATCAGCAAATTCAGGAGTTGTTGTTTTAGGTTCAACGATATATACATTATCTTTAGTAGCTTTTATGAACCAATCGTTTAAGTCTGTATCACTTGTGAATAGACGCATATTATAGTCTAAGAAACTGTTTAACTCGCCTATACCGATAACTCCACCAATCGTTTCGCGATAAGCTTCTAAAGTTCTATCACCTTTAATGTTACTTTCTTTAGAACCAACCTTAATCAAGAAGTCTAACACATTAACATTCTTACCATAGAAGTCCGGTTTGAATAGCATTAATTCTTTAATATTAAAGTCATCGAATTTAACGCCGTAGTAACGGTTGAGGTAAGATAATCCAAGAAGAACTGCAGCCTTATTGTCATCGATTTTCTTAATCAAGGCACGTTTGGCTGCTTCATCAGTGTTAAGCTGGTGATCTTCATTTTCTACTAACTTCGTAACGAATTTATTAAGATTATCTTTAACATACTTGAAGCTTTCTTCTAAGTACAAATCCTTAATTGCATTGACTTTGTTGCCACCAGTTCTACCCAAGTGTTGGTAAATCGGGTCAGATTGCAATTCAACTGGACTTAATTTGCTTTCAATAGCACTGATTAAATCTGTACGATCTTTAACAACCATGTTTGGTGTATAAACGACTTCACCCAATTCAGCCACGCTGTATTCTTTCACTTGTTTCACTTTAGATTCTTTCGGTGAAATTGTAAAGATGTCTTTTGTCTTATCTGCGTAGTGAACCATAATATGGTCGGCATCTGTAAGGTCTGTGACAAAGTCATTGCCTTTCATAGCAGTTACAGACAATACTTCTTTAGTCATTAGTGGACTATCAGCAGCTAATTTATTTCCTTGATTTACAATCCATTCTTTGTTGTAGAACGGTTGAAGTTTTTCAACATTACGATAAGCAAGTTCACGGTCTGCATTGTAATCTTGAGTATCTTTGTAAGTGTCAGATTTTGGTTTAACATTATTTAATGTATCTGAAACAAGAGGATTGATAACATAATCATTAGCCGTAATTCCTAATGTTGCAATTTTCTGGTCAGCTTCATCTTGAGACACTTCTTTAATTCGGTTAGAAACAGAGAATTTAAATGAACGTTTACCTGTACTTACATCTTTCACGATAAAGTTACGTTCTAAAGCGTTATTTGAGAAGTATCCACCATCTTCGTCAATATCTTTAGATCCATAGAACACTTCACCATTTTCAACTTTCATCATAGACACAGAGTCTGCAACTTTACCCCATGCCCAGTTCTTACTAAGGAAACCACCTACTTCAACAGGTGTATTTACTTTAATAGTTCCTTTAGTAACAGCGTTACGAACAGAACCATATTTACCAATTCCGTTAGGATCGGAACCGTTATCGGATCTAGCAACAAATCCACCGATACGAGCTTTATTAGCAGCTATATCAGCTTCTACATATCCTTTATCAACATTACCTTTCCAGATTTCACCAACCATACCAGCGAAATCCCATCCTCTGTCACCTACACCAGTAAGTTTACCGATATAAGCAACATTAGTAAGTTGTCCGCCGTTATCTAATTTGTTAACAAGTCCGGCAATTCCATCTCTACCAGTGATGCTACCAGTTACTTTAATATTCTCAACAGTAGCATTTTTAACAGTTCTAGCAAGAGCAGAAATGTTATCAATCCAAGGCATATTAATATCGACATTAGCTAAGTTAACATCTTTAACCGAACCACCTTCAATACCACCAAATAATTGACGTGTCATATTGTGGATTGAATAACGTTGTCCCTCAACACTTGATAACTTACCTTTAAATGTACCAGGAACATACTCTTTATTTGGAGTTGGTACATTAGCTGCATTTAGATCTGCACCAAGTTTGAACTCACCGCTAGGGTTAGCTTTCATATCTTTTACAAGCTCATTGAAGTTGTAGTAAACATTACCTTCTTTTGCTTTTTGTTTTTCAAAGTAATGAACATACTCTTCGCTAAGTGTGTTATCTGCATTACGTTGAACTAAGTCTGGTGCTTTGGCAGTGACTTTATATAAAGTTTTTCCGTCTTTTTCTACTTCTTCAATCTTGTCAACAGCAAGTCGTGTAACCTTGTTGTCGTGAGTGGTCACTCGTAGATAAAGTGGGGCAACATCAGCTGGTTTTTCTGTAAGCAAACTAGTATCTGTTTCATTACCATCAGCGTCCACACTCATCAAGCTTGTTTCTTTGATATTTTTGATTTCAACTTTTTTAAGGTCAAGTCTTAGAGGTTCTTCATTCAGAACTACTTCCTCATCGCCTTCACCACGGTCATAAAC
>NZ_DXLC01000205.1:0-3942 GCF_019414905.1 Streptococcus sp.
CTCCTTTTGAGATTTTCAAAAGATCTTCTGCTGTCACAGGACGAGAAGTTGTAGACTCATCCTTTACATTTTCCTCTCTATTCACTTCTGCAGGAACTAGAGCAGGCTCTGTTTTATGGGATTCCAGCTTTTCTTCTTCCTTCTGATTTTTAAGGACTTCTTTTGTTTCCGGAGCTGGTTGGATAACTGCTACTCTTTCCTCTATAAGAGGCGTTTCCTGTTTTTTATCAGTATTTTCTAGTTTTGTCGGACTATCCGTTGCATTTACTACTAGAGGAGTTTCGTTTTTCACAACTGGACTTCCTTCATTGGCAGAAATTCCTGTCGGTGCTAAAAAAGCAAAACCAACTGCAACAGATACAACTCCGATACTTAATTTTTTTATGCCAAAACGCATTATTCGTTGACCGATTTTCATTCTTTTCTAACTTTCTTTTATTTTCCCCTATTTACCAATAATTGATAAATAAGCATGTGATAAATTTTTACTAAAGATATAGTAGTTGATTGGATTTTTGTTCATCTTTTAATCACAACAAACCCAATCTTCTCTACTGAAGACGATGAGAACTCCCCCTTTCTAGTCTAATACCATCACCAATTTTTTTACAATTCTGCAAGAATCGCTTTCAGCAAGCCTTTAAAGTCGCCTTTAACACGTTCAGTCACTTCTACAACTTCTTCGTGGTTGAGTTCTTCTTGGAAACCTGCAGCATGGTTAGTAATACATGAAATACCGAGAACTTTCAAACCTGAGTGAGCTGCCACAATAACTTCAGGAACAGTCGACATACCAACTGCATCTGCTCCAAGTGTCTTATAGGCACGAATCTCTGCTGGTGTTTCATAAGTTGGACCAGTTACACCGATATAGACACCTTCATCAAGCTTGATACCAAGTTTTTTAGCAACTTCATGTGCAGTAGCACGGTATTCTGGTGTGTAGGCCTTAGACATATCTGGGAAACGAGGACCAAAATCATCCAAATTTTCACCCATCAACGGGTTCTGCCCCGTCATATTGATATGGTCTGAGATAGCCATCAAGGTACCAGGCCCAAATCCAATACCGCCAGCTGCATTGGTTACAATGACACCTTCACATCCAAGAACTTTCATGACACGTACTGGGAAAGTCACGACTTCCAGAGGATTTCCTTCGTAGAAATGGAAACGTCCTTGAAGAGCCAAAACCTTGCGACCTGCAAGTTCCCCATATACTAATTTACCAGCGTGACCAACTACTGTAGAGCGGCCCCAGTTTGGAATCTCAGCATAGTCTACTACAACTGGATTTTCGATTTCTTCTGCAAGTTCTCCAAGTCCTGATCCAAGGATTAGACCGAACTCAGGCGCTTGGATTCCCTTGTCTTTCAGGAAAGCAGCTGTTTCATTGATTTTATCTAAAAATGTCATTGTGTGTCTCCTTTATAATTTTGTAGCATTTGACCGATTTTGTCAAAGGTTTTTGCATTGCGAATGGTGATGTTGCGATAAAAAGGCATCTTGAGCAAGTACTTGTGATAGGCAGTTGCATAGTAGGATTCCTCAGAGAATTTCCCCCAGAAAATACCAAGTTTTCCAAAATGAACGACTTCATCTTCCAGTTCCAAACTGTTCACTTTCTTGATGACTTGAGCCACATCCAAGCCCTCCGTGTAAAAGAGGACATCCTTTCGTGCCAAATCTTTACTCCACCATTTAGGTAGATTTTCAAGTTCCGCTTCATAGTCTTCATGACTCAGCAAGGAAAAGCTCTGAATAAATGGATAATGGATTTCAAAGAAAGTCTCTAACTTTTCAACCAATTGGGCTTTGGGATCTGTCGAAGTAAAGAAAATATTGCCACTGTTGATGTAGGTTTCAACCTTTCCCAGTCCCAACTCTGTCAGTTCTTGACGAAGTTGCGCCATGACAACCTTATTCTTCCCACCGACATTAATGCCCCTAACCAGTAAAGCATAGCGCGTCATCTTACACCAATTTATCTAAGAAACTTTCCCCAATCATGGCAGTTTCAACACCAAAGTTATCGGCAATAGTCGCTGAGATATCTGCAAAATGTCCAACTGGAATGACACCATTTCCCTTAAAGCTAGGACTGTAGGCCAAAAGTGGAATATATTCACGAGTATGGTCTGTTCCTGCATAAGTTGGGTCATTTCCATGGTCCGCAGTAATCAAAAGAAGATCATTCTCTCTCATGGCTGCGATAATTTCAGGCAAGCGTTCATCAAACTCATGCAAGCAATCACGGTAGCCATGAGCATTACGACGGTGTCCATAAAGGGCATCAAAGTCAACTAAGTTTGTGAAGGAGAATCCTTTTTCAAATTCAGCAAGTCCCATGGTCTTCAATAATGTATCAATTCCGTGGCTGTTTGACTTGTTGTGGCCCATGTCATGATTGATACCAGCACCGTTAAAGATATCGTTGATTTTACCAACAGCGTAAGTATCGATACCTGCTTCGTTCAATTTATCCAAAACAGTTGGTGCAAATGGAGAAACGGCCAAGTCACGACGATTTGCCGTACGAGTGAAGTTACCTGGTTCACCTACATAAGGGCGAGCAATGATACGACCTAGAAGGGCAGGACGCTCAAGTGTAATTGAACGAGCGTATTCACAGATACGGTACAATTCGTCCAAAGGAATGATGTCTTCGTGGGCAGCAATTTGCAAAACAGGGTCAGCTGAAGTATAGATAATCAACTCTCCAGTTTCCATCTGACGTGGTCCAAAATCATCGATAACAGCCGTTCCTGAGTAAGGTTTGTTAGCTTCACGAATGACCTTACGTCCTGAAAATTCTTCGATTTTTGTCAGGATTTCTTCTGGGAATCCGTTCCAAAAAGTATCGAAAGGCTCAGTAATATTGAGTCCCATGATTTCCCAGTGTCCAGTCATCGTATCCTTACCAAGAGATACTTCTTCCAATTTTGTTGCATATCCTGTTGGATTGCTTTCAGCTGGAACAGTCTTAAGAGGAGTTTCTCGAGGAATATTTCCAAGACCAATTTTAGCCATGTTTGGGACATTCAAACCAACTGCTTTTGAAATGTGTCCTAATGTGTCAGAAGCTCCATCTGGAACTCCTGCATTGACAAAGTTATTAGCATCTGGTGCAGCACCGATTCCTACAGAATCCAGTACAACCAAGTGAATACGATTAAATTTTGACATAGTGTATCTCCTTATTATTTTAGTTATCTTGCTTTTGTTGAAGTTAAAATCTGAACCCCGTCTCGTCCAGCAACGATGACCTTATCCACCATTTGGTTAAACAAGCCGTGCTCCACGACACCAACGATATGGTCCAATTCTTGTCCGAAAGTAATTGGATCTTCGATGACATCCAAGGCAATGTCAATGATAAAATTCTGCATATCGGTCACAAAACGTTGGCCGTCTTTTTCACGGAAACTTGGTTTGTAGCCAGCTCGCTCAAAACGACGAAAGACCTGTTCTGCGCCATACTGAACCACTTCTACTGGCAATTTAAAAGCACCTAGTTTGTCTACTAGCTTGCTTTCATCCACCACCCAAATGTATTCTTTTGAAGGCGTTGCGACAACTTTCTCCATCAGAAGGGCACCACCACCGCCTTTGATTCCATTAAACTGACCATCCACTTCATCCGCCCCGTCGACTGTCACATCGACAAAGTCTACTTGGTCAATAGACTTGAGCGGGATATTAAGACCTTCAGCCTGTTTACTGGTCACACTAGAAGTCGTTACAGCTATAATCTGCAAGCCTTCTTCCTTGATACGACGACCGATTTCTTCTACGAAATAATAGGCAGTAGACCCCGTTCCCAGTCCGACAACCATGCCATCATTGACAAATTCAGCAGCCTTGATACCTGCCATTTTCTTCAGATTTTCCACTCAAACACCTCCATTAAAGAGCTATTTTTATTATAACATGTATCCGTTT
>NZ_DXLC01000206.1:0-5232 GCF_019414905.1 Streptococcus sp.
AACTTGGACTTCATTTCAGGCCAAAAACTATTACAAGAATTATTTTTTTATTTCGAACAAGAGCGTGACTTTTATATTCAACTTTTTGATATTCAAGGGCAAAATAACTTCTATGATCACTTTATCAGCTACTGTCGCTTGCTTGTATCAAAAATTTTAAGAGAATACGGTCAGATTGATATCGATTCATCTGCTTATACTTGTTTTTTGCTAGACTATCATTCACATGCTCTAGCAGAAATCGTGAAGGCTTACGTCAATAAAAAAAGTCCAGTTCCACAACCAGACTTTCTCATCATGACAATTATTGGAAAGAGACCACAATGACATTTATTTCAAATCATAAACAGAAAATTATTTCAAGTTACATTTCAGCTACTGTTAACAGTCATCCTGAATTAGAAAAACACCCTACCTTACCATTAGTCTATCAAAAAAATCGCAATCCTCATCAGGTTCCAATATTGTCGGGTGGAGGGTCCGGTCACGAACCTGCTCATATCGGATATGTTGGAGAAGGCATGCTTACTGCTGCCATCTATGGCCAATTATTTACTCCTCCTACAAGAGCTGAAATCTTAGAGTCCATTCGTTTTTTAAACAATGGTCACGGTGTCTTCATCATTATAAAAAATTTCGAAGCAGACATCAAAGAATTTAGCTGGGCCATTAATACTGCTAGACAAGAAGGAATTAAGGTCGGCTATAGTCTAGCACACGACGATATTTCTATTGAACCTCACAATAGATTTCAAATTAGAGGAAGAGGGCTTGCAGGGACTATTTTACTTCATAAAGTTCTAGGATATGCAGCTCAAAATGGTGCCGACATCGAGCAACTAACTGATTTAGGTCATGAACTTGCTCCCGAAATCGCAACAATTGGTTTTGCAACGAAATCTGCTAGTCTTCCCCAAGCCACCTTTCCACTATTTAACTTGGAAGAAGGAAATATTTCTTATGGTATTGGGATACATGGCGAAGAAGGATATCGTATCGTCCCATTCCAATCATCGGAAATCCTTGCAAATGAAATTATAAGCAAATTAAGATTGCACTATCATTGGAAAAAGGGTGATCAATTTATATTGCTTGTAAATAATCTAGGCACTACTACCAACCTAGAAATGGGTATATTTATCAATGATCTCCTTCAACTCTTAGAAATTGAAGGAGTCACTATTACCTTTATAAAATCAGGAACATTTATGACCAGTCTGGATATGGCAGGTATATCCGTAACTCTTTGCCCCGTAAAAAATAAACAGTGGTTAGAAGCGCTCAATGCTCCAACGACAGCTTTTGCATGGTAATTTGCTTGTATAACTCAAAAGGGCTCCATCACTTGATAGCCCTTTGCTTTTATCTTATACTCAATGAAAATCAAAAAGCAAACTAGGAAACTAGCCGCAGGCTGTACTTGAGTACGGCAAGGCGACGTTGACGCAGTTTGAATTTGATTTTCGAAGAGTATTACGTTTAAAAGAACTCATTCTTTCTATTTCAAACAGGCCATCTATCCCTTACAATTCTTCCGATGAGCTTTGAGTTTTTGCAGAGCCCAATCATAGTGGCTTGACGTGCTACTAACAAAGTAGGAACCTAGACTTGTTCCGCCGGTCCACTTATAGACACCTTTGGTAAAGAGTTCGTCATTGCTAAAAATTTCTATCAACTCTAACACTTCTTTATGTGATTGTTCCAAGAGCCTAGTCGCTTCTTCTAAGGACGTTTTCTGGTGCTTCTTCCAAAAAGCGACATTCATTTCTCCATAAGTTTTCCAATTATAAAGCTCAGGGAGAAAAGGGCTTTCGTGACCTTCTTGATTAGAATATACCCAAGTCAAAAGTAACTGATGCCATTCATAAAGATGGATCAAGACATCCCGTAGATTTTTATCCCTTTTCCAGTGAGATTCTTTTTTCTTTGGGTCTCTTGAAAAATCAAATGGAGTCTGTAGCACATCTTCACTTAGTTGGGAGATGAAACGATTGAGCTTTTCATAGTTTTCCTTAGAGGCCAGCACTAGCTCCTCTTTTGTTTTCGGTCTAGGCACAGAGTTCTCCCCTCATATTGTTAGTTATTATTAGAAATTTTTTATCCTTTAAATCTCTATAACTTATCCTTTAATTTCTCAACAAAGAGATAGGCTGCTGGACAGGTCAAAGTATTCTTAATCGTCAAATGGTTGATTTGATGGATCTTTTTGCGATCTGTATGGGGGAACTCTCGGCAGGCCTTGGGACGAACATCATAGATGGAACAAAGATTATCTCCTCCTAGAAAGGGACAAGGCATGGATTTAAAAACCTTATCACCATCTTCATCGACCTGCAGAAACTCCGCTTCAAAAGCAGGTAATTTCATCTTAAAGTACTTGGCGATTCGTGTAATATCCGCTTCTTTAAAGTCAGGCCCCAATGTCTTGCAACAGTTGGCACAGGCCGTACAATCAATCTCCGCAAAGACTTCCTCGTGAATCTGCTGGGCTATCTTATCTAGATTTTTTGGTGGCTTTTTCTTTAAATTGGCTAAAACTTTTCGATGCTCCTTCTGCTTTTGTAAGGCTAGCTGGTGGTAGTACTCAATATCAATTTCTTTAGACATGGTTTCTCTCTTATTCTAATTACTTTCCCCTATTATACCATGCCTCTGACTCATTGAAAAGTGGACTTCACAAGACTATACTTTTCCAAAATGCGTCAAAAAAACCTTGCAACTAGGTTACAAGGTTAATGACATTAATCGAAATTAACGTATTCTTTTTGAAGTTCAAGAACTTCTTCCATTGTTGAACACTCTGTAAGGGCACGGTTAGCGTACTCTTCCATCTTAGCAGTGTCCAATTTCTTCATCAAACTACGTGTACGAAGTACAGATGTTGCTGACATAGAAAACTCATCCAAGCCCATTCCGACAAGAAGTGGAACAGCTTTTTGGTCACCAGCCATCTCACCACACATACCAGCCCATTTACCTTCAGCGTGAGCTGCCTTGATAACGTTGTTAATCAAGCGAAGGATTGATGGGTTATATGGTTGGTAAAGGTATGAAACTTGCTCGTTCATGCGGTCCGCTGCCATTGAGTATTGGATCAAGTCGTTTGTACCAATTGACATGAAGTCCACTTCTTTTGCAAATTGGTCTGCAAGCATCGCTGCTGCAGGGATTTCAATCATGATACCAACTTGGATGTCATCCGCAACTGCAACTCCTTCAGAAAGAAGGTTTGCTTTTTCTTCTTCATAAACTGCTTTAGCTGCACGGAATTCTTTCAAAAGGGCAACCATTGGGAACATGATACGCAATTGACCATGAACAGAAGCACGAAGAAGGGCACGGATTTGTGTACGGAACATTGCATCTCCAGTTTCAGAAATAGAGATACGAAGGGCACGGAATCCAAGGAATGGGTTCATTTCATGTGGCATATCGAAGTAAGGAAGTTCCTTATCTCCACCAATATCCATTGTACGAACAACCACTGGTTTACCATTCATTCCCTCAAGAACAGCCTTGTATGCTTCATACTGTTCGTCTTCTGTTGGGAAATCTTGAGAATCCATGTACAAGAACTCTGTACGGTAAAGTCCAACAGCTTCTGCACCGTTGTTGTTAACACCTTCCACGTCTTTTGGAGTACCGATGTTAGCAGCCAACTCGAAGTGTTTACCGTCAGCAGTCACTGTTTGAGCATCTTTCAAAAGTGCCCATTCAGCTTTTTGTTTAGCATAAGCTTCACCAGCTGCTTTAAATTCTGCCGCTTGTTCATCTGTTGGGTTGATAATGACTTCACCAGTAATTCCGTTAACGGCAAGGATATCACCGTCTTTCACTACTTCAGTGATGTTATTTGTTCCCAATACAGCTGCAATTTCAAGTGTACGTGCCATGATAGCTGAGTGGCTTGTACGTCCACCAATATTTGTTACAAAAGCTTTTACAAAGTTTTTGTCCAATTGAGCAGTATCAGATGGAGTCAAGTCATGTGCAATCACAATCACTTCTTCGTTAATAGAAGCTGGGTTTGGCAATTTCTTGCCAAGAAGATTTGCCAAAACACGTTTGGTAACGTCGCGAATATCCGCTGCACGTTCTTGCATGTATGGGTTGTCTTCCATGCCTTCAAAGATAGTGATGAACATGTCAGTCACCTCTTTAAGACCTGCTTCTGCGTTGACTTTCTTAGCACGGATTGTTTCTTTGATCTGACCAATCAATTCTGGGTCAGAAAGAACCATCAAATGAGCGTCAAAAACTTGAGCCGCTTCTTCACCAAGCGTACCTACAGCTTTCTCACGGATAAGAGAAAGCTCGTTTTGAGAAGCTTCAAGAGCTACATCCAAACGAGCCTCTTCTGCGTTTGTATCTTCGACTGAAATAGTCTCGAATGACAAATCCGGTTGAACGAGTAGATATGCTTTTGCAACTGCAACACCGTCAGATGCCGCGATTCCTTTAAGCATTTCTGTCATTTTCCTTATGCCAATCCTTCTTTTTCCATTGTTTCTGAGATTGCAGCGATAGCGTCATCTGCATCTGCACCTTCAGCTGAGATAGTTACGTCAGCACCTTGGCCAACACCAAGACTCATAACACCCATGATTGATTTAAGGTTAACTGATTTACCTTTGTACTCAAGAGTGATATCTGAAGCAAATTTGCTAGCAGTTTGTACCAACAATGTTGCTGGACGTGCGTGAATACCTGTTTCTGCCACTACGTGGAAATCTTTAGAAGCCATAGTTTGACTCTCCTTTTGTTCTTTCTTTTTTGAGTTATATGTGATAACCCTTACAATTTGGTATTATATCATCTTCTAGGATTTTTTTCAAGCATTTTATGGGATTTATTCAATTTCCTTTCAGATAACTTGCTGAAAATCTTCTATCCTAGATGACAAAACACAGGATATAGTTTTCCAAAAAACAACTTATAGGATAATTATCACTATTTTGCAAAGCAAACACTACATATTGTGTTTTGTTTAGCTGTGTATAAAAACAGACCACTATATTTAGTTTTAAATCGTTGACAAAATTTCAATTTCTGATATACTAAGAAAGTAATCTATTTTGAAAGAGGAGTTACACAATGGTAACCGTTTATTCTAAAAACAACTGTGTCCAATGTAAGATGACCAAACGTTTCTTGGACAGTAATAATGTCGCTTATCGTGAAATCAATCTTGATGAGCAACCTGAGTACATCGATCAAGTTAAAGAGCTCGGT
>NZ_DXLC01000206.1:5242-5658 GCF_019414905.1 Streptococcus sp.
AAACTGCTTCTAGGGCTAACTTAGAAGCCTTTCTTTTGTAATTAGATAAGGGAAATTTTATGGGATTAAAACATCTTGAGGACGTGACCTACTTCCGTCTCAATAACGAAATCAACCGTCCTGTTAATGGACAAATCATGCTTCATAAAGATAAGGAAGCCTTAGATGCCTTCTTTAAAGAAAATGTAGTTCCAAATACTATGGTTTTTGATTCAATCAAAGATAAAATCAACTACCTCATTGAACACAACTACATCGAAACAGCCTTTATCAAGAAATACCGTCCAGAGTTCTTGGAAGAATTGCATCAATTTATCAAAGATCAAAACTTCCAATTCAAGTCTTTCATGGCTGCCTATAAATTCTATAACCAGTATGCTCTGAAAACAAATGATGGAGAGTACTATCTCGAAAGC
>NZ_DXLC01000207.1:0-6213 GCF_019414905.1 Streptococcus sp.
TAACATGACACATTATGTTTTAGGACAAGATGGCTTATTGCTTTTTTCACTAAATGGAACAGTTTGGTTCTATATATTTTTAGCCAGTATAGCTTGGACTTTGTTGGGACTGCTAGCCTATATTATGGCTTTGACATTTAAAACATCCATTGTTCCTCTATTATTTTTACTTCCCCAAGTCTACAATTTAGGAACATTCTTAGCAAACTATATATCGGTTGCAAAATTTCTTCCAGTTGCATTGGGGCAAGGATTGATTGCTACATCTCCTCAAATTTTAGAACATAATAGTTTACAAAATATTTTATTTTTACTTTGTTGGAACTTCTCATTCTTGGCTTTAGCAATTTACCGCTTACTCAAGTCAGATATCGGAGGAGGTGAATAAGTTGAAAGAACAACTTAAAAGTGAGTATCTCAAGTTTATGATGAATCCTTGGCACTGGTTGATTGTAGGTGCTCTATTACTGTGTGTTCCGGCGATGGTTGTTTTTTTAAATAGTAAGCCAGACCAGTTGACTCTACAGTTTGTTTTGGAACAGCTACTGCAAAGTCTCTATTTAGGACAGGCAGGTTTCGTTAGTCTAGCGGTCCTATTTATAGGTCAAGAATTTACAGGATCTAGCCTTCGTACCAGTTTTCTTACATGTCCAAATCGTTTGAAATTTATAATCTGTAAACTAGCTATTGTATTATGTGTGGAAATTGTATTATTGGTCGCTGTAATATCATTATGTATACTAATCACCCAAGGATACTACAATATCAATCTTTTGAGCGATATTAAAAATGTTCTGACAATCCTATTTCCAGCATGTATTTCTATTCTAACCTTCTCTCTTTTAAGTGGTATTTTTGTATTTATTTCCCAGTCTTTTATCTTAATTTTGGGAATCAGTTTATCCCTTTTATTGGGGTTGGGACAAATGTTACTACAATTCAGTTCTTTTTTTAGAAATTTACCATTACTAGCTAGTATGAATTGTTTTTATACCCATCCCTTGTCGCTTTATTATCCAGTGTGGCAAGGCTTAGGGATACAAATAGTTTGGTTATTAATTGTTTTTCTATTTGCTACATTGATACTTATAGGAAAAAATGTACGCTAAAGACAGGGGATATCCTGTCTTTTTCTCAGTTAGTGCTATAATATATTCAGGAGGGTGAGTTATGGCTTATAAAATTTTGGTTGTAGATGATGATCTTGCTATTCTTCGCCTAATAAAAAAAGTACTAGAATATGAAAAATATGAAGTAGTCATACGAAATAAGATAGAAGAGATTGATCTTTGTGATTTTACAGGCTTTGACTTGATTCTATTAGATATTATGATGCCTGTTAGTGGTTTAGAGATCTGTCAGATGATTCGCGAACAGATAACTGTTCCTATCTGTTTTATAACTGCTAAGGATATGGATGAAGATTTAGTAGCTGGAATTAATGCAGGTGCTGATGATTATATTATGAAGCCCTTTAGTATGCAAGAATTGTTAGCACGTGTTAAAATGCACTTGCGTCGTGAAGAACGGAATAAAGGAAATGTTCATCAAATAAAGATTGGGAAGCTTATACTATATACGGATAGTAAGGAACTATTTGTAAACGATGATAAGATTGCTCTGACAAGGAGGGAATTTGACATAGTGAATCTTTTGGCAAGCACCCCAAGTAAAATATATTCTATTGAGGAAATTTATAATTATCTATATCCACAAAGTTCAGAAGCTCTTTTACGTTCGGTTTCAGAGTACATTTATCAAATTCGTCAAAAGCTGAAACCTTATCAATTAAATCCAATTAAAACCTTGTACGGTGGAGGATATCAATGGGTAGAATCAAAAGTTTTAGACAATTAATTCGAGAAACCTGTTGGAGAATTATTTGGCAGTTTAGTCTTGGCTTACTAATGGCCTATCTTATTCCCTTAGCTTCAGTATCTATACAAATAAATGAAGATGGGAAACCTTTAAACAATAGTGGTGTTCTATCAATCTTTTTTAATGTGTCATCATGGATATATATTTGTGTTTTATTGATTATTCTAATAAGTTATCACATTGGAAAATTGTTGAAAAAACTGAGTTATGAAATGACTTTGATTTATGAAAATAGTATGTGGTTGGAGAGGGAATGTACAGAAAGTTTAACGGTTAAAGAATTTCGTGAGACAGGAAATCGGATTATTGTGATGCAAGATAGAATTCGACAATTAATAGTTGATGAGAAACAGCAGAAAGAAGATTTGATGTTTCAGGTTTCAGCAGCTTCTCATGATTTAAAAACTCCCTTAACCATTATTAGGGGAAATGTGGAATTTTTGCAGACGATAACTGAAAACGACCAATCTCAAGAATGCTTAGCAGATATAGAAAGAGCTAGTCAACAGTTACTAGATTATTTCAATCAATTGATTCACTATTCTAAAACCTATTATGATGATGAGACAGGCTGGGAGGAATATTCCTCTTCAGATTTTATCAAGGAATTAGAGAAAGAAGTTTCTTTTTTGATAAAAAATCAGATGAAGTTTTCTTTTGAACAAAATGTGAAAGGAACTGAAAACTATTATATAAATCCATCTCTTCTGATTCGTGCAATACAAAATATTTTAACAAATGCTTTGGAGTATGCAGATAAACAGAATCCTAAAATTAAAATTAGAGTAGAGCAAGAGGGGAAGGAATTGAAAATAGGTATATGGAATAATGGTTCGGAATTTCCAGAGGAAGTTTTAACTCATTTTGGGAAGCTCTTTTATCGTATGGATAAAGCTAGATCGTATAAAGAGCAACATTATGGTATTGGACTTAGTTTTGTATGTAGAGTTGCAAAACTACACAAAGGCCGAGTTGAGCTTAGAAATAGAGACGATGGAGCAGAAGTTTTAATAACTGTGAATTGTATTAAATCATAGTGATTTACTTGTTAATTTATGATTGAATAGTTTTTATATGTGAGCTTTTAAACTATTTAACTTTTTCGACTAGTATAAGATGTAACGGTAGATAATAAAAACGAATGAATGATATCTAGTTGATGAAAACTATTTATCATTCATTCGTTTTTTAATTATTGGATAATTTACGTAGCTTTATCTCGAACGTTGTTTTCCAGCGTTGCGATTTTTATGTTTTTCTTGCTTGTGATAGCAGTTGGTTGTCCAGGGGTAACGTCTTTTCGTCCACTTGGTGTAGAGAAAGTACTTGCTTTTGGTGGGTTCTTTGCCAGTTCTTCACGGACTTTTTTGCGAAGTTTTGGACGAACGATATAGTTGACGATAAACTGTTGGAGAATCATCATGAAACCACCGACAACCCAGTAAAGTGTGACACTGGCTGGTGAAATGAGGGAGAAGACAACAATCGTGATTGGGCTCACGTAAGCCATTTTCTTTATTTGTTCTCTTTGCGTTTCGTCTTCTACTCCGTGAAGTGAAAGGAGCGATTGAAGATAGTAAAGGACACCTGCGCAGGCAACCAAAATCATACTTGGAGAACCTAGAGGAATGCCTAGGTAGCTTGCTTGAGCAACCCCTTCAGTATGTTGGGCAGCAAAGTAGATAGCTGAGAAGAAAGGCATTTGAAGGAGGATAGGGAAACATCCTACACCACCAAACATGCTGATGCCGTGTTCTTTTTGAGCGGCAAAGAGAGCTTGTTGGGCTTCGAGTTTTTCTTCTTGAGTAGTCGCTTCCTTGAGACGTGTTTGGTGTGGCTCAAGGACGTGCTTGAGGGCGTTCATCTTTTCAGAGTGAAGCGTTGCCTTCCATGATTGGTAGATACCAAGTGGCAAGATAATCAAGCGCACGATAATGGTTACGATGATGATAGCGACACCAAAGCCTAGACCTTGATCAGTAGCGAAGTACTTGATAGCTTCAGCCATAGGCGCTCCAATCGTATTCCAAATAAATCCTATTGGCTTTCCTGTGGCTTTATCGACTCTAACACAGCCAGTCAAGACTAGCAACATAGCCACTCCCATAGCTGAGAGTGCAAAACGTTTAATAGATTTCACTGTTTTTATTCCTTCTTTAAAAATTATACCTTTCTATTCTACTGTTTTTTTACAAAATATACAATAGTTCTAGAGACCTAATTTGCGATTTTAAAGTCAGGGTAAGGAGGAAAGTTACTTAGTTTGACATCTAAGTAGCTGACTTTTGAAAAAGGTGTGGGTCCTTTTCGGATTTCTTGGATAAATTTTGCCATGATAGTAGATGAGTCTGCTTGGGCTAAAATTTCCACTGTGCCGTCGTCATTATTCCAGACTCGACCTGTGATGCCACCAATTTCAAGTGCCAAGCTGTAAACACCCCAACGAAAGCCGACTCCCTGCACCCTACCTTGGGCGATCATTCTAACCTTTTGCATACCAAACCCCTTTGATTGTGTTATAATATTTCTATGACTATTATAACCTCAAAAGCCAATTCTGTGGTAAAAAATGCCAAGAAATTACACCAAAAAAAATACCGTAAGTCTACTTATTTGATTGAAGGTTGGCACTTGTTTGAAGAAACTGTTCAAGCTGGAGTGACGATTGAGAAAATTTTTGCCCTAGAAAGTTATAGAGATCAGTTATCTGCTTTTCCGCAAATTGTCTGGGTGTCAGAGGAGATTTTGCGGGATTTGGCAGATACGCAAACACCTCAAGGCATTGTCGCAGTTATTCAAAAAGAAGAAGTGGGACCGCCTGATTTTAGTCAGGGTAAGTTTCTATTTTTAGAAGATGTCCAAGATCCTGGTAATGTAGGTACCATGATTCGGACTGCGGACGCGGCAGGTTTGACAGGGGTCATTGTTTCAGACAAGTCAGCGGATATTTACAGTCTCAAGACTCTGCGTTCCATGCAAGGAAGCCATTTTCATTTGCCCATCTATCGTATGCCTGTTGCTACCTTTATAGAAGAGGCAAAGAAGAGCAATTTGCCCATTCTGGCAACGACCTTATCGAGAGATTCCAAGGATTATCGTGAGCTTTCTCCCCTAGAAAATTTTGCTTTAGTCATGGGAAATGAAGGGCAAGGGATTAGTCCTATCATGGCTGAAAGTGCCAATCAGCTGGTTCATATTGGTATGAAAGGTAGGGCGGAGAGTCTCAATGTGGCAGTTGCCGCAGGCATTTTGATGTTTTATTTCAGCTAATTTAAAAAAACTTTGTTATAATCAAGATATAGTTATAGAAAAAGGAGAATCAGAATGAATCAAACAATTATTCAAGAACGTTCAGGTCTCAATCAATTTTACGCTAAGGTTTATGCCTTTGTAGGGATTGGAATTGGACTATCAGCTCTGGTGTCAGCTTTGATGTTGACAGTCTTTCAGGCTCAATTGACTTACTTTTTAATGCATGGCCGTCTCTGGTTGATGGTTGCAACTTTTGCAGAACTTGCTCTGGTATTTGTTGCAAGTAGCATGGCTGCAAAAAATAGCCCAGCAGCTCTGCCAGTATTTCTAGTATACTCCCTACTGAATGGCTTCACCCTTAGCTTTGTCGTAGCCTTCTATACACCGGGAACAGTTTTGTCAGCCTTTGTATCCAGCGCTCTTCTCTTCTTTGTCATGGCGGCAATCGGGATTTTCACCAAGAAGGATTTGAGTGGAATGGGACGAGCTTTGATGGCGGCGCTTGTTGGTCTCATCATTGCCATGGTTGTGAATCTATTTTTAGCCAATAGCTTCTTTGACTACATGATTAGTATTGCCATGGTCTTGGTTTTCTCTGGTTTGATTGCTTGGGATAATCAAAAGATTCGCTATGCCTATGAGCAGTCACGAGGACAAGTAGCGACAGGTTGGATCATCTCAATGGCACTCAGTATCTATCTTGATTTTATCAATCTTTTCCTCAGTATTCTACGTATCTTTGGTCGCAATGACTAAAGGTCCATGAAATCAGTGTTCGAAGGAGCACTGATTTTTTTAAATTTTCTCTTTTCTTTTCTTGGAAATAGGTGTATAATGCTTTTAATTAATTTTTTGAGGAGTAGTTTATGAAGAAAAGTTTTATCCATCAACAAGAAGAGATTTCCTTTGTCAAAAACACTTTTACCCAATATTTGAAAGATAAGTTAGAAGTTGTCGAAGTTCAAGGTCCTATCTTGAGCAGGGTCGGCGACGGGATGCAGGACAACTTATCAGGTGTGGAGAACGCCGTATCGGTCAAGGTTCTCCAAATCCCGGATGCTACTTATGAAGTGGTGCACTCCC
>NZ_DXLC01000208.1:0-2233 GCF_019414905.1 Streptococcus sp.
GCTCGGAGATGTGTATAAGAGACAGGTCTTTTATGAGGGGGAGAATGATATTCGAATCCAATATTTAAAGAAAAATAATATGCCTTTCATTGTCTTTGGAGAGTCTCAAACACCTGGAGTAGTTTACGTATCTAACAATAACTTTCAAGCTACTTATGATATGATGAAAGTAGTTTTGGAAAAGAATTTTAAAGATATGTGGTTACTTATGGGAGGTGAGTCTTATGTAAATAAGGATCGAGAGAGAGGAGTGAGAACTTTTTTAAAGGATAATAATTATTCTATGGATTTGAAGGTAGTTTATGGTTTAACTACAATAGAGTCAGTTTATTCCTTTGCTGTGAATGATTTGTCTTTTGGAAATTATCCAGATATTATATTTGTTTCAGGCGATGAAAAAGTTCAGGGACTAATTCGTGCGTGTTACGAAAAAGGAATAGCGATTCCGGATAATATATCCGTTGTTGGATTTGATAATATTCCAATTTCACAGTATTACACTCCTGCTTTATCTACAATTTCTCCTAATTATGTTAAATTAGCTCAAGAAATGATTGAAGGGGTATTAGCAATTATAAAGGGGGAAAGTGTCACATCTGTTGAAGTTTCTACTAAACTTGTTAGGAGACAGAGTTTCTAGTATTGTTTAATTCTTGAAAATCCTAATGGAAAAGATGGAGTGTTCTAAAGTAAGTTCTGTTTAGCATCTATTCAGTTTCTATTGAGTTGGATCCAATTTCTAACAAGTGGGACATTTTCACGTTCGATTTACTAAAGACATTATCACATTCGAATCACACATCTTTCAAAAAAATCGTAAAAAAGTCTTGACAAAGAAAAAACAAAGTATTAAAATAAGTTCAACAAATCAGAAAAGTAACTATTTTTAATCTTCAGGGAGCCTGTGGTGATTGTGAATAGGTGGTTGGGAGTAGTGAAAGTGGGCTGATTTTAAAAATGAATTTGAAACAATGAAAATTCGGTGCGCACACCTTACAGTGCAACTTGTTGTTAGACAAGGCAGAGATGTAAAGGGGAATAGTCCCTTTATAATTGAGGTGGCACCGCGTTACCAACGCCCTCACGCAGAGTAATTTTCTGTGTGTGGGCTTTTTCATATCTTGAAATCAATACAGAAAGAGGAAAAATTTTATGACAACTAAAGGTTATTTTGGACAATTTGGTGGTAGTTTTGTACCGGAGCCGATTCAGGCTTTGTTGGATGAGTTGGAAGTGACATTTGATAAGTACAAGGATGATTCAGAGTTTTTGGCAGAATTTCGTCATTACTTGAAGGACTATTCAGGTCGCGAAACACCGCTCTATTTTGCGGAAAGTTTGACAGATCACTTAGGTGGCGCTAAGATTTATCTCAAGCGTGAAGACCTTAACCACCTTGGTTCTCACAAGCTCAACAACGTTTTAGGACAAATTCTTTTGGCTAAACGCATGGGCAAAAAACGAGTAATCGCAGAAACAGGAGCTGGTCAGCACGGTGTTGCGACAGCAGCGGCTGCAGCCAAGTTTGGTATGGCTTGTGATGTCTACATGGGAGCAGAGGATGTGGAACGTCAACGTCTCAATGTTTTCCGTATGGAGATGATGGGAGCAACTGTTCATGCAGTTGAAACAGGGACTCGTACCCTCAAAGATGCTGTTGATGCAGCCTTTGGAGCATGGATGAATGATTTGGAAGCCTTCTACGTTCTGGGATCTGCTGTGGGACCTCACCCTTATCCTACAATTGTTCATGAGTTCCAAAAGGTCATCAGTGAAGAATCTCGCCGTCAAATCTTAGAAAAAGAAGGTCGTTTACCAGACTACGTTATTGCTTGTGTAGGTGGTGGTTCCAATGCCATCGGTGCTTTTTCTCAGTATGTGGCTGATGAAGAAGTTAAATTGGTTGGGGTTGAAGCTGCTGGTCACGGACTTGATACAGACAAGCACGCAGCTACTATGACAAAAGGTAGTATCGGAATTGTCGACGGCATGAAGACTTATGCAGTCTTTAAGGAAGATGGAGAGCTAGCTCCAGTTTACTCTATCTCAGCTGGATTGGACTATCCAGGGGTTGGCCCAGAACACGCCTACTTCAAAGATTCAGGTCGCGTGGAATATGTGGCTGCGACAGATGAAGAAGCTGTTCAGGCTCTCCTTCTTCTCAGCAAGACTGAAGGAATTATCCCAGCGATTGAAAGTTCGCACGCTATCGCAGAAGCAGTTAAACGTGCAC
>NZ_DXLC01000209.1:0-6707 GCF_019414905.1 Streptococcus sp.
TGATTCTTGAAACCCAACAATCTAGTGATACCACCTATCGCGTCTATGACTTTGACCGTAAGGATGATAATGGCAATTTGCGTGAACTTCACCTTGAAAAATCTATCGATGTTTTGAACATTGGCGAGCCTGCCAATAGCCGTCCTGTGACTGTCAAAGCTGATGATTTACGTTCAACTCTTCTTGTGTCTAATGACTTCTTCGCAGTTTACAAGTGGGAAATTACTGGAAAAGTTGACTTCGAAAAGACAGCTGACTACAGCTTGTTCAGTGTCTTGGCTGGTCAAGGTCACCTGACTGTTGATGGGAAAAACTATCCAATCCAAAAAGGTAGCCACTTTATTCTACCAAGTGATGTTGCAGCTTGGATCCTAGAAGGGCAAGGCTTGGAATTGATTGTTAGCCATCCATAAAAAAGAAAGGACCTGAGTTCATTACTCAAGTCCTTTTTGATTACATAAATTGGGCTATAAAGACCACGATGATGATGATAGGAATGATAAAACGAAGAAGGAAGAGCCAGACTTGGAAAAGTCCCTGTTTCCAAGCTCTTTCATCAAGGTGTAGTTCCTCCATGGCAAGAGCCTTCTTAAAAATGTAGCCTGTAAAGAGTGAAAGGCAGAGAGCTCCAAATGGCATGAGAAGATTGGAAACTAAGAAGTCCATAGCGTCAAAGAAGGTCTTCCCAAAGATGTGAACATCCGCCATGACACCGTAAGAAAGGGCTGAAGGAATTCCAAAGACAAAGGTCAAGATTCCTAAAATGGTACTCCACTTGGCACGCTTGCTGTTGTCCTGATTGGTGATATTACCCACATTGATTTCCAGCATCACGACAGAGGAAGTGACTGTTGCAAAGAGGAAGAGCAGGAGGAAAAGAATGTAGAAAATAGTTCCAAAAGGCATCTTGTCAAAGAGTTGAGGCAAGACGATAAAGAGCAAGCTCGGTCCCCCTTCAGACTGGATATTGAAGGCTGACATGGCTGGGAAAATGGCTAGTCCCGCCATGATGGATACCGAAATGTTCATGGCTACGATGGAAATCCCTGACTGGACCAGATTGGTTTTCTTGTCCAAGTAGGAGGCATAGGTCAGCATGGCTGTAACCCCTAGTGAGAGGGCAAAGAAAGATTGTCCCAGAGCATAGAGGAGACCAGCGCTGGTCAGTTTTGAAAAGTCTGGTTTGAGGAAGTAAAGAACTCCTTCCATGGCATTTGGCAAACTGAGAGAGCGTCCGATGATGACGACAAAGATGATAAAGAGCAGAGGCATCATGACTTTTGAGGCTCTTTCAATTCCTTTTTGAACCCCACGTGATACAATGAAGATATTCAATAGGATAAAGGCTGCCTGAGCTCCAAGGGCAATGGCTGGATTTGAAATGATTGAAGTAAATAACTGAGCATAATCACCCGTTCCACCAAGCTGAAACAATTTCCCAAACTCAATACCCAGATAAACCAGAATCCATCCTCCAATAACACTGTAGAAAGATAAGAGGATAAAAAGGGCAAAGGCACCAATCCAACCGATAAAGTTGTACTTACTATTCTTGCCTAGTTTTCCAAAGGTTTTAATCCCAGAGACACCAGCACTTCGGCCGAGGGCAAATTCTGCAAGCAAAAGGGGGAAACCGATTAGAATAGTGGAGATGAGAAAGACCAGTAAAAAGCCTCCTCCACCGTTAGCAGCAGTCATATAAGGGAATTTCCAAACGGCACCAAGTCCGATGGCTGAACCAGCAGATGCTAGAATAAAGCCCAGTTTAGAACCCCATTGAGATTTTTCAGACATAGTTAAACTCCTAAAGTTAGTGTTACAAAAGAAAAAGCTACTGCCCTTGGCAAATAGCCTCATCAGTACTCAAGATGAGCTTTTCTTTTGATTGATAGACTTGACTATCCTATCATGTTTTCTAAGGTCTGTCAAGAAAACCATTTTCATGTTATGATAAAGTAAAAAATTTCGCAAAAACGCTTGACTCTGACCTAGGGGGAGGGGTTATACTATCAATGTAATACTCTTCGAAAATCAAATTCAAACCACGTCAGCGTCGCCTTACCGTACTCAAGTACAGCCTGCGGCTAGCTTCCTAGTTTGCTCTTTGATTTTCATTGAGTATAAGGAGGAAATCATGTACCATATAAAAGAAGCTGCGCAGCTTTCGGGTGTCTCTGTCAAGACCCTGCACCACTACGATAAGATAGGCCTTCTGGTTCCTTTAAAGTCAGAAAACGGTTATCGAACCTACAGTCAGGAGGATTTGGAACGCCTTCAGGTCATTCTTTACTATAAATATCTAGGCTTTTCTTTAGAAAAAATAGCAGAGCTATTAAAGGAAGAAAGGACAGATTTATTGCCTCATTTGACCAGACAGTTGGACTATTTGACTCGAGAAAGGGAACATCTGGATACCTTGATTTCAACCTTGCAAAAAACCATTCAAGAACAAAAAGGAGAAAGAGAAATGAGCATTCAAGAGAAATTTGCTGGATTTAACTACCAAGACCATCAAAAATACCACCAAGAGGCGGTAGAGAAATATGGACAAGAAGTCATGGACCAAGCGCTGGAGCGCCAGAAAGGTCACGAAGACGAGGCTACAGCTGCCTTCAACCAAGTTTTTCAAGCCTTGGCACAAAATCTTCAAGCTGGTCTGCCTGTAAAAGCAACTGAGAACCAAGAGCAAGCAGCCAAGCTCTTGCAAGCAATTCGTACCTATGGATTTGACTGCTCAATTGAAGTATTCGGTCATATTGGTAAAGGCTACGTCTATAATCCAGAGTTTAAGGAAAATATTGACAAATTTGGACCAGGAACAGCCCAGTACACATCAGATGTCATTGCCCATTATGTCCAAACTCAGACAAAATAAAATCGGAGGAGTATTCTTCCGATTTTTTCTAAATTCAAGTACTACTTGCTTAATAATTTTTCTACCACATTTAGTTTTCGCATGGTCAAATCTACATTGAAAAGCTTTTCAAGATAGTTAGTATTGAGCTTTTTTTGTTTTGCAGTTCCAGGGAGATAGAGGTAGAGACAGTGGTTACCGACACAAATTTCTTCTTCGCCGTAATCAATTTTTAATTTTTCTAAAGGAAGACTTTGAATAGGTTCTTGATAAAAAATCACGTGTACACGGTCATAAAGATAGTGTTCTCCAAACGGATTTTCTTGGACAATGTTTTTAAAAATATCCTTATTCTTAATGATTATTTTGAGATCGGCTCCAATCTTTTCCTTTATTAGAGTATGAACCTGTTCTCGTATTTCTTCGAGAGCTAAGTTACTTTCAAGAATAATATTTCCACTTTGAATATAAGTTCGAACTTGTTGAAAACCAGCTTCTGTCAAGATATCTACTAGATAAGACATTTTAGGGATAGCATTTTTTCCATTAGGAGTAACTCCCCTTAGCAAGATAATATGTTCCAAAGTAGTTCCTTTCTTTTGGGGCGGATTGTTCCGTTTAGTAATGTATATTTAGATTGGGGTTGATCCAGCCACCCAGCCGGTACAGAGGGCAGAAGTGATGTTAAAGCCACCTGTGTGGGCGTTGATATCCATGACCTCGCCAGCAAAGTGGAGTCCAGGTACGAGCTTGCTTTCCAGAGTTTTAGGATTGATTTCCTTGAGACTGACACCGCCTTTGGTGACAAAGGACTTGGCAAGGGACATTTTGCCAGTAACAGGGATTTTGAGTGCTTTGATAGACTGGAGAAGTTGTTCTCGTTCCTTTTCAGTCAGTTGTTTGACTTTTTCCGGATAGCCTTGCACAAAAAATTCTGCCAAGCGTTCTGGAAGCAAAGTTTTTAAGGCATTTTTCAAGGATTTTTCACGATTCTCTTCTAGAAATTCAGCCAAGTCCTTCTCAGAAAGTTGAGGTAAAACATCCAATGAGAGAACTTCCCCACCCTTGACAAAGCTAGACATACGTAGGGCAGCAGGACCGGATAGACCAAAGTGGGTAAAGAGGAGATCATGCGTGATGACATGCTTGCCATAGCTTAAGATCACATCGTCTAGTGAAATCCCCTGAAGCGCTTTGTGTGGAAAATCTGTTAACAATGGACTCTCAGCAGCCTCAAGCTCGGTAATGGTATGCTTAAAATGACGGGCAATCTCATGTCCAAAACCAGTTGAGCCAGTGGAAGGATAGGATTTCCCACCAGTTGTGACAATGAGTTTATCACAAGTGAAATTTTGGTCTGCGGACTTAAGAACAAACTGGTCATCCACCTTTTTAACCGAAACAATCTCAGTTTGAGTAGCAACTTGACCACCGAGTTCAGTGATTTTCTTTTCCAAGGCCTCGATAATGGTCCGAGACTTGTCACTAGCAGGAAAGACGCGTCCGTGGTCTTCGACCTTAAGTTTAACACCATTTTCTGTAAAAAAATTAATGATATCATGGTTATCAAATTGGGAGAAGACACTGTAGAGAAAGCGCCCATTTCCAGGGATGCCAGCTAGTAGGTCATCTAGAGTTCCGTTGTTGGTTACATTGCAACGTCCCCCACCAGTACCAGCTAATTTTTTTCCAAGTTTCCGATTTTTTTCGATGAGGAGGGTTTTCTGTCCATAAAAGCTACTGGAAATCGTAGCCATCATACCAGCAGGACCTCCACCAATGACGATAGTATCAAAATGTTTCATAGCTCTATTGTACCACAAAAAAACAAGAGATGAAGTCACCTCTTGTCAAGAATGCAATTAATCAATTTCATATCCCATCAGCAAACCACCATCTTCTGCATAAAAACTGCAGAGACCAGATGTTGGGAGAATTTTAATATCCGCCTGTGGGAAGGTTTCACGTATTCGGTCTGAAAGCTGTTGGCAACATTTCTCGTTATTACGTTGGGCCATGACAATACGGCCACCAGCATATCCAGCTTTAATGATTTCATCATAGGCAGCTTGAACTGATTTCTTTGGTCCTCGTGCTTTTTGTAGCAATTCGAGAGTTCCAGTTTCACTAGCTTCTCCGACCATACGGATATTGAGAAGGCCAACGACCGTACCGATAAGCTTGCTCAAACGGCCGTTCTTCACCAAGTTATCGACTTTAGCTAGGACAAAAAGTAACTTGGTTTTTTCTTGATAGGCGGTGATAGCTTCAACCACTTCTTCAAAAGATAAGCCCTGGTCGATCAAGTCATTCACTTTTTCTACGAGCAAGTCAACTTCCCCACCAGCAGACAAACTATCAATTATATGAATTTTAGTATCAGGATGTTCTTCCAGATAAATATTTTTTGCTAGTTGAGCACTATTGTGGCTTCCAGAAAGAGTACCAGTGATGGTTACTAGGAAAATGTTTTTGGCTCCTTCAAATGCTCGCAAATAATCATCTGGGCTTGGACAAGCTGATTTTGAAGCTTCTGCAGTTGCATACATGGTTTCCATCATTTGGTCAATGTCAAGACTGGCATCATCAACAAAGACCTGATCAGCTACTTGAATGGTTAAGGGGACACTTACAAAGGTTGTATCAATAGCTGGTGTCTCCAGCTGACGATAATCACAACCAGAGTCAGCAATAATCTTCCAAGTCATAGAAATTCTCCATCTTTGTCAGTTATACATTGACAAAGGTTCTGTCTTTTTTTACAATTATATCATGAAAGCCCTTGAAACAAAAGCCTCATCCGTCTGTTGTGACAAGTAGAAAGAAAATGTTATGTCTGAACGTAGAATCTCTGAAAAGTCTCTTGAAAATCTCAGAAAATCAAACCAAGAATCCAATTTATTAACTAGAGAAGCCATCGAAACAGCCCTCTTGCAACTCTTGGAAAAAAAGGACCTGACCAAGATTAGTATTTCTGAATTGGTCAAACGTGCAGGCGTTTCTCGTGCGGCCTTTTATCGCAATTATGATTCCAAAGAGGAGATTTTAGAAAGCGTATTTAAACGAACTGTCCACAATATTATGGAACAGTTGCATCATTATGATTTAAAGACAGACCTTTATCTGGTCTGGGTTCACCTTTTCCGAGAAGCAAGAAAGGAAGCCAGAGTGATTCAACTTGCCTTAGATTACCATCTGGAAAAAATCTTTGTCCAAGCCATGCAGGAGTTTCTGGAAAAATACCATGGAAAATCAAAAGGTGTCAGCTCTTATCTTCATTCCTTCTGGAGTTCAGCCATCGTCTCAGTCCTTTTAAAATGGATCAAGGATGGCATGAAGGTACCTGCTGAAAAGATTGCAGATTTACGGTTACCATTTTTTAAAAAATAGAGAAAAAGGAGAAGAGATATGACTGAAGAAAGACTAGCATGGGATGAGTATTTTGCAGCCCAAGCTCTACTAATTGCCAATCGTTCCACTTGTAAACGTGCCAAAGTGGGCGCAATTCTGGTAAAGGATAATAAAGTTATTTCCACTGGTTATAATGGTTCGGTGTCAGGGACTGAGCATTGTATTGATCACGAATGTCTGGTCATTGAAGGTCACTGTGTTCGCACTCTTCACGCAGAGGTTAATGCCATTCTCCAAGGTGCAGAACGTGGGGTTCCCAAAGGCTTTACAGCCTATGTGACCCACTTTCCATGTCTAAACTGTACAAAACAATTGCTTCAGGTTGGTTGTAAGCGCGTGGTTTATATCAACCAGTACCGAATGGACGACTATGCCCAATACCTTTATCAAGAAAAGGGAACAGAATTAACCCATTTACCACTTGAGACAGTGCAGGCAGCTC
>NZ_DXLC01000021.1:0-10221 GCF_019414905.1 Streptococcus sp.
ATCCTAGAACAATACAAAGGCCCAATCCCTGTCATTATCAGGTATGAAGAGGAACAGAAAACAATCGTTTCTCCCCATCATTTTGTAGCTAAATCCAATGAATTAGAAGCGAAATTGAATGAAATCGTTATGAAAACGATTTATCGCTAAAAATACGGAAAATAGAAGAATTTTAAAATCAAATGTGGTATAATTAATAAGAATGTTAAAAGAAAAAGGAGCATAAACCAATATGAAACGTATTGCTGTTTTGACTAGTGGCGGAGACGCCCCTGGTATGAACGCTGCTATCCGTGCAGTTGTTCGTCAAGCAATTTCAGAAGGAATGGAAGTGTTTGGTATCTATGACGGATATGCTGGTATGGTTGCCGGTGAAATTCATCCCCTAGATGCAGCTTCAGTAGGAGACATCATTTCTCGTGGTGGTACTTTCCTTCACTCAGCTCGTTACCCAGAGTTCGCTCAACTTGAAGGGCAACTTAAAGGGATTGAGCAATTGAAAAAACACGGAATTGAAGGTGTAGTTGTTATCGGTGGTGACGGATCTTATCACGGCGCTATGCGTTTGACTGAACATGGCTTCCCAGCTATCGGTCTTCCAGGTACAATCGATAACGATATCGTTGGTACTGACTTTACAATCGGTTTTGACACAGCGGTTACAACTGCTATGGATGCTATCGATAAGATTCGTGATACATCATCAAGTCACCGTCGTACTTTTGTTATTGAAGTTATGGGACGTAACGCTGGTGATATCGCTCTTTGGGCTGGTATTGCAACTGGTGCTGATGAAATCATCATTCCTGAAGAAGGATTCAAGATTGAAGATATCGTAGAAAGCATTAAATGTGGTTATGAGTGTGGTAAAAAACACAATATCATCGTCTTGGCAGAAGGTGTGATGTCAGCGGCTGAATTTGGTAAAAAACTAAAAGAAGCTGGGGATACAAGCGACCTTCGTGTGACAGAACTTGGACATATCCAACGTGGTGGTTCTCCAACTGCGCGTGACCGTGTATTGGCGTCACGTATGGGTGCCCATGCTGTTAAACTTCTTAAAGAAGGTATTGGTGGTGTTGCGGTTGGTATTCGTAACGAAAAAATGGTTGAAAATCCAATTCTTGGTACTGCAGAAGAAGGAGCATTGTTTAGCCTTACTGCAGAAGGTAAGATTGTGGTTAACAACCCACACAAAGCCGACATTGAGCTATCTAGCTTGAATAAGAGCTTGTCATAATTTACAATTTAGTTAATAAGACCAAAAAGGTCATATATATAAAGGAGTCACAAAAATCATGAACAAACGTGTAAAAATCGTTGCAACTTTGGGTCCTGCGGTAGAAATCCGTGGTGGTAAAAAATTCGGTGAGGACGGATACTGGGGTGAAAAACTTGATGTTGAAGCTTCAGCTAAAAACATTGCTAAATTGATTGAAGCTGGTGCTAACACATTCCGTTTCAACTTCTCACACGGTGACCACCAAGAACAAGGTGAGCGTATGGCAACTGTTAAACTTGCTGAAAAACTTGCAGGTAAAAAAGTTGGTTTCCTTCTTGATACAAAAGGACCAGAAATCCGTACAGAATTGTTCGAAGGTGAAGCTAAAGAGTATTCATACAAAACTGGTGAGAAAATCCGTGTTGCAACTAAACAAGGAATCAAATCAACTCATGAAGTGATTGCATTGAACGTTGCTGGTGCCCTTGATATCTACGATGATGTTGAAGTTGGTCGTCAAGTTTTGGTTGACGATGGTAAACTTGGTCTTCGTGTGGTTGCTAAAGATGACGCAGCTCGTGAATTTGAAGTTGAAGTTGAAAATGATGGCGTAATTGCTAAACAAAAAGGTGTAAACATCCCTAACACTAAAATTCCTTTCCCAGCTCTTGCTGAACGTGATAACGACGATATCCGCTTTGGTCTTGAACAAGGTATCAACTTCATCGCGATTTCATTCGTACGTACTGCAAAAGACGTGAACGAAGTTCGTGCAATCTGTGAAGAAACTGGTAACGGTCACGTTCAATTGTTCGCTAAAATCGAAAACCAACAAGGTATCGATAACTTGGATGAAATCATTGAAGCTGCTGATGGTATCATGATCGCTCGTGGTGACATGGGTATCGAAGTACCATTCGAAATGGTTCCAGTTTACCAAAAAATGATTATCAAGAAAGTAAATGCTGCTGGTAAAGTTGTTATCACTGCAACAAACATGCTTGAAACAATGACTGAAAAACCACGTGCAACTCGTTCAGAAGTATCAGACGTATTCAACGCTGTTATCGATGGAACTGATGCTACAATGCTTTCAGGTGAGTCTGCAAACGGTAAATACCCACTTGAGTCAGTAACTACAATGGCTACAATCGATAAGAACGCTCAAACTCTTCTTAACGAATACGGACGTTTGAACTCAGATTTATTCGAACGTAACTCTAAGACAGAAGTAATGGCTTCAGCTGTCAAAGATGCTACTAACTCAATGGACATTAAATTGGTTGTAACTCTTACTAAGACAGGTCACACTGCACGTTTGATCTCTAAATACCGTCCAAATGCTGATATCTTGGCATTGACATTCGACGAATTGACAGAACGTGGTTTGATGTTGAACTGGGGTGTTATCCCAATGTTGACAGATGCTCCATCATCAACTGATGATATGTTTGAAATTGCTGAACGTAAAGCAGTTGAAGCAGGTCTAGTAGAATCTGGTGACGATATCGTTATTGTTGCTGGTGTACCAGTTGGAGAAGCTGTACGTACAAACACAATGCGTATCCGTACAGTACGTTAATTAATAGAAAAATAGCCTATCATATCAAGCTTTCTAGCCTGTATGATGGGCTTTTTTTGTATATGAGCAAAGTTTTTACTTTTGATTTAATGCAACTGTAGCTAAAGAGTAAATCGTTGCTTGTTCCATACTTTTTGTGATGTGAGTATAAATCTGATTGGTAGTCTTTTTGTCTTCATGCCCAAGCTATGACATGATAGCTTTTAAAGGGATGTTGTTTTTTGAACGAAAATTTCATAAAATGTTTAGTTCTTATAGTGAATTACAGCTAGAATAGTACGCCGTGGCTGCTAAAATATTTCTAGAAATTAATTTGTTCATATCTTATTTCAATCTACTATAATACAGAAAAAAACAACTCCCTGATAATTCAAGGAGTTGTCTATGGCTAAATTAGTTTTTAGAAGCTTCTTGGAATTCTGGGTTTTTCCATGCTTCGTCAATGATAGCTTGCAATTCTTTAGCAGATGCTTGCATTTTTTGGGTTTCTGCGTCGTTCAATGGAATGTTTACTGGACGAACGATACCATGTGCACCAACAACAGCTGGTTGACCGATAAAGACGTTCTCAACTCCGTATTGACCTTCTTGGAATACTGAAAGTGGAAGTACTGCGTTTTCATCGTCAAGGATTGCTTTAGTGATACGAGCAAGGGCTACTGCGATACCGTAGTATGTTGCACCTTTTTTGTTGATGATTGTGTAGGCTGCATCACGAACACCTTCGAACAATTCAATCAATTCAGCTTCTTGAACATTTTGAGTGTCTTTAAGGAATTCTTCAAGGTTTACACCAGCGATGTTAGCATGTGACCAAACAGCGAACTCAGAGTCACCGTGTTCACCCATGATGTAGGCGTGAACTGAACGAGCATCAACATCCAATTTTTCAGCAAGTGCTTGACGGAAACGAGCTGAGTCAAGTGAAGTACCTGAACCGATAACGCGTTCTTTAGGGAATCCAGAGAATTTCCAAGTTGAGTAAGTCAAAACGTCAACTGGGTTAGCAGCAACAAGGAAGATACCTTTGAAGCCTGATTCAACAACTTGAGTTACGATTGATTTGTTGATAGCAAGGTTTTTACCTACAAGGTCAAGACGAGTTTCACCTGGTTTTTGAGGAGCACCTGCAGTGATTACAACAAGGTCAGCGTCTGCACAGTCAGAGTATTGAGCTGCATAGATTTTTTTAGGTGAAGTGAAAGCAAGGGCGTGACTAAGGTCAAGCGCGTCACCAACAGCTTTTTCATGCAATTGTGGAATTTCGATAATTCCAAGCTCTTGTGCAATTCCTTGGTTAACAAGTGCAAAAGCGTAAGATGAACCTACAGCACCATCTCCGACAAGGATAACTTTTTTGTGTTGTTTAGTTGAAGTCATTGTTCTAAACATCTCCTTAATTTTATTCAGGGATTTCCCCAGTTATTTTAATTCTATCACTTTTAAAAAGCTTTGTCACGAATATGCCTTGGAGTTCTTGATGTAAACGTTTTAGCTAATTTGGATACCTGAAATATGGCGGACATTATGGTATAATATTATTAATTACTAATAGTGAAATGAGGCATTTATTAATGCAGGATAGAAATTTAGTGAATGTCAATCTGACAAAGGAGATGAAGACGAGCTTTATCGATTACGCCATGAGTGTTATCGTAGCGCGGGCTCTTCCTGATGTTCGAGATGGCTTGAAACCTGTTCACCGTCGGATTCTCTATGGAATGAATGAATTGGGTGTTACTCCAGACAAACCCCATAAAAAATCTGCTCGTATTACAGGGGACGTCATGGGTAAATACCACCCACACGGGGATTCCTCTATCTATGAAGCAATGGTCCGCATGGCTCAATGGTGGAGCTATCGTTACATGCTTGTAGATGGGCATGGGAACTTTGGTTCTATGGATGGAGATGGTGCTGCCGCCCAGCGTTACACTGAGGCACGTATGAGCAAGATTGCTCTAGATATGCTTCGTGATATCAATAAAAATACAGTTGATTTCGTCGATAACTATGATGCAAATGAACGTGAACCCTTAGTCTTGCCAGCGCGCTTTCCAAACATTTTGGTTAATGGAGCAACTGGTATTGCTGTTGGGATGGCAACCAATATTCCGCCTCATAACTTGGGAGAAACCATTGATGCGGTGAAGTTGGTCATGGACAATCCTGAAGTGACTACCAAGGACTTGATGGAAGTCTTGCCTGGGCCAGATTTTCCAACTGGTGCTCTCGTTATGGGGAAATCAGGCATTCATAAGGCTTATGAAACAGGTAAAGGTTCTATTGTCCTTCGTTCTCGTACTGAAATTGAAGAAACTAAGACTGGCCGTGAGCGCATCGTTGTAACGGAATTTCCTTACATGGTCAATAAAACCAAGGTGCATGAGCATATTGTTCGTTTGGTTCAGGAAAAACGTATTGAGGGCATCACAGCAGTTCGTGATGAATCAAACCGTGAAGGTGTTCGATTTGTTATCGAAGTTAAGCGCGATGCCTCAGCCAATGTTATCCTCAATAACCTCTTCAAGATGACCCAGATGCAAACCAACTTTGGTTTCAATATGCTTGCTATCCAAAATGGTGTACCGAAGATTTTGTCCCTTCGTCAGATTTTGGATGCTTATATCGAGCACCAAAAAGAAGTGGTCGTTCGTCGTACTCGTTTTGATAAGGAAAAAGCGGAAGCGCGTGCGCATATCTTAGAAGGTCTCTTGATTGCGCTAGACCATATAGACGAAGTGATTCGTATCATCCGTGCTAGTGAAACAGATGCGGAAGCACAAGCTGAGTTGATGAGTAAGTTTAAGCTTTCTGAACGTCAAAGTCAGGCTATTCTAGATATGCGTCTTCGTCGTTTGACAGGTTTGGAACGCGATAAGATTCAGTCTGAGTATGATGACCTCTTGGCTCTGATTGCAGATTTGGCGGATATTCTTGCTAAGCCAGAACGTGTTTCTCAAATCATCAAAGACGAATTGGACGAAGTTAAGCGTAAGTTTGGCGACCAACGTCGTACAGAGTTGATGGTCGGTGAAGTCTTGAGTCTTGAAGATGAGGACTTGATTGAAGAATCGGATGTCTTGATTACGCTTTCTAACAAGGGATACATTAAACGTCTGGACCAAGCTGAGTTTACTGCTCAAAAACGTGGTGGCCGCGGTGTTCAAGGAACAGGTGTCAAAGATGACGATTTTGTTCGTGAGTTAGTGTCAACTAGCACCCATGATCACCTGCTCTTCTTTACAAATAAAGGACGTGTCTATCGTCTTAAAGGTTATGAAATTCCTGAGTATGGTCGGACGGCCAAAGGGCTACCAGTAGTTAATCTCTTGAAATTGGATGAAGGCGAAAGTATTCAGACTATTATCAATGTTGAGTCTGAACGCAGTGATGATGCTTATCTCTTCTTTACAACCCGTCACGGTATTGTGAAGAGAACGAGCGTTAAGGAATTTGCTAATATTCGTCAAAATGGACTTAAAGCACTGAATCTTAAAGATGAAGATGAGTTAATTAATGTCTTGTTGACGGAAGAAGAGACGGATATTATTATTGGTACCAAGTTTGGTTATGCAGTTCGCTTTAATCAATCAGCCGTTCGCGGCATGAGTCGTATCGCCACAGGTGTGAAAGGTGTGAATCTCCGTGAGGGAGACACAGTAGTTGGTGCTAGCGTAATTACTGATCAAGACGAGGTTCTTATCATCACAGAAAAAGGATATGGTAAGCGTACAGTCGCGACCGAATATCCAACAAAAGGTCGTGGTGGTAAAGGGATGAAGACGGCTAATGTGGCTGAGAAAAATGGTCCTCTATCAGGTCTCTTGACTGTTAAAGGTGATGAAGATTTGATGATTATCACTGATACAGGTGTCATGATTCGAACCAATGTTGCCAATATTTCACAAACAGGACGCTCAACTATGGGAGTTAAAGTAATGCGTCTGGATCAAGATGCTAAAATTGTGACCTTTACTACGGTTGCAGCGGCAGAAAAAGAAGAAGTTGGGACAGAAAACGAAACAGAAGGTGAAGCATAATGTCTCAAAAAAATAAGAAGAAAAATAAACGAAAAAATCTGCTGACAAATATCCTAGCAGGATTTCTGATACTACTATCAATTGCTTTGATTTTTAATGCTAAAATTCGTGATATTTTCATAGTTTGGAATACCAATAAATACCAAGTTAGTCAGGTATCAAAAGAAAAAATAGAAGAAAATCAGGATACAGAAGGAAATTTTGATTTTGATTCTGTCAATGCTATCTCTTCTGAAGCGGTTCTAGCTTCTCAATGGGATGCTCAAAAATTACCAGTTATCGGCGGAATTGCAGTCCCTGAATTAGAAATGAATCTGCCAATTTTTAAAGGGCTTGATAATGTCAATCTCTTCTATGGTGCTGGTACGATGAAACGCGATCAAGTGATGGGAAAAGGAAATTATAGTCTAGCTAGTCATCATATTTTTGGTGTCAATAATGCTAATAAAATGTTATTTTCTCCTTTAGATAACGCTAAAAATGGTATGAAGATTTATCTAACCGATAAAAATAAAGTTTATACTTATGAAATACGTGAAGTTAAACGTGTTACACCGGATCGTGTTGATGAAGTTGATGATAGAGATGGGGTAAATGAGATTACATTAGTAACCTGTGAAGACCTTGCCGCTACAGAACGTATTATTGTAAAAGGCGATTTGAAAGAAACAAAAGATTATTCACAAACATCTGATGAAATCCTAACAGCTTTCAATCAACCATATAAACAATTTTATTAATACAAATCAGTGAAATCCTGGATTTCACTGATTTTTTAAGCTTTTCATAAGAATAAACTTTTATGAAATACAGAAAACGCTTCCTTAATTTTAACGTTTGTGATATAATTATCAGGTAAAAAATTTTTAGGAGTTTATTATGGTTTCTTCAGAATTTATCTCAAAGATTGAATTTGCTTGCAAGAAGAAAGAAAGTCTTTATAGCCAAAGCAAATTTAAGTATGCGATTCGTTCTATGTTCGCAGGTGCATTTTTAACCTTCAGTACAGCTGCTGGTGCAGTTGGGGCTGATTTGATTAATAAAATTGCACCAGGTAGTGGACGCTTCCTCTTCCCATTTGTCTTTGCTTGGGGCTTGGCCTACATTGTTTTCTTGAATGCCGAGTTGGTAACATCAAACATGATGTTCTTGACTGCTGGTAGTTTCTTGAAAAAAATCTCTTGGAGAAAAACAGCTGAGATTTTACTTTACTGTACCTTGTTCAACCTTATCGGGGCCTTGATAGCCGGTTGGGGCTTTGCCCACTCAGCAGCTTATGCACATCTGACACACGATAGTTTCATCTCAGGGGTTGTTGAGATGAAGTTAGGCCGTTCAAATGAATTAATCTTGCTTGAGGCGATTTTGGCAAATATTTTCGTAAATATTGCGATTCTTTCATTTATTTTGGTCAAAGATGGTGGTGCCAAACTTTGGCTTGTGTTGTCAGCTATTTACATGTTTGTATTCTTAACAAACGAGCACATTGCGGCGAACTTTGCTTCTTTCGCGATTGTAAAATTCAGTGTTGCTGCTGACTCAATTGCTAACTTCGGTGTTGGAAATATGCTTCGTCACTGGGGTGTAACCTTCATCGGAAACTTTATCGGAGGAGGCCTCTTGATGGGTCTTCCATATGCCTTCCTCAATAAAAATGAAGATACTTATGTAGATTAAGAAAATGAGCACGATTGATTCGTGCTTTTTTCGATTTTGTAAGAAGTAATAGCCGCTTCTTATATCAAAATATAGAAAAGAGGTATTAGTCAAGATAGGTAGATAGTGCTACAATATCCTTAATGAAACTATATGGAGGTAGCCTTATGACTCGTGATTTTAAATTTGAAACCTTACAATTGCATGCTGGTCAAGTTGTGGATCCAGCAACTAAGTCTCGTGCAGTGCCGATTTATCAAACAACATCCTTTGTTTTTGATGACACGCAGGAAGGTGCCGATTTGTTTGCTTTGAGAAAACCAGGGAACATTTATACTCGTATTACAAATCCTACAACGGCTGCCTTTGAAGAAAGAATTGCTGCTCTTGAAGGTGGTGTTGGAGCTCTTGCAACAGCATCAGGTATGGCTGCAGTGACTTATACGATTTTGGCGCTTGCCCATGCAGGTGACCATGTAGTGGCAGCATCAACTATTTACGGTGGAACCTTCAATCTCTTGAAAGAAACCCTTCCTCGTTATGGGATCACAACAACCTTTGTCGATGTGGATAATTTGGAGGAAGTGGAAGCAGCTATCAATGACAATACCAAGCTTGTCTTGATTGAAACCTTGGGAAATCCCTTGATTAATATTCCAGATTTGGAAAAATTGGCTGAGATTGCTCATAAACACCAGATTCCACTAGTTTCGGATAATACCTTTGCAACACCTTATTTGATTAACGTTTTTTCTCACGGTGTAGATATTGCCATTCACTCTGCGACTAAGTTTATCGGTGGGCATGGTACGACTATTGGAGGAGTGATTGTCGATAGTGGTCGTTTTGACTGGGCGGCTTCAGGAAAATTCCCTCAATTTGTTGAGGAAGACCCAAGCTACCACAATTTGAGCTATACTCGTGATGTGGGTGCAGCAGCCTTTATTATCGCTGTCCGTGTCCAATTGCTTCGTGATACAGGTGCAGCCTTGTCACCATTTAATGCCTTCCTCTTGCTTCAAGGACTTGAAACCCTTTCACTTCGTGTGGAGCGCCATGTGCAAAATGCAGAGAAAATTGTTGATTTTCTTATCAACCATCCTAAGGTAGAAAAAGTCACCTATCCAAAACTTGCTGATAGTCCTTATCATGCCTTGGCTGAGAAATATTTGCCAAAAGGTGTTGGTTCAATCTTTACCTTCCATGTCAAAGGTGGGGAGGCAGAAGCACGCAAGGTTATTGATAATTTGGAAATCTTCTCTGACCTTGCAAATGTGGCAGATGCCAAGTCTCTTGTTGTTCACCCAGCAACAACTACTCACGGTCAATTGTCAGAAAAAGACCTGGAAGCTGCAGGAGTCACACCAAACCAAATCCGCTTGTCTATCGGTCTTGAAAATGTAGAAGATTTGATTGAAGACTTGCGCTTGGCCTTGGAAAAAATTTAAAGAAAAAGAAGTTAAACGGTGGGTTTCGACTCACTGTTTTTGATTTTCCCTCAGGCATGATATAATGGTTACAGAAGTCTAGAAAGAGGAAAGTTATGAACGAAATCAAATGTCCCAACTGTGGGGAAGTCTTTACAGTAAATGAAAGTCAGTATGCCGAACTTTTATCCCAAGTGAGAACGGTTGAGTTTGATAAGGAATTGCACGATCGCATGAAGCAGGAGCTGGCCTTGGCTGAGCAAAAGGCCATGAATGAACAACAGTCTAAAC
>NZ_DXLC01000210.1:0-1787 GCF_019414905.1 Streptococcus sp.
GAGCTGAAATGGCCCAGTATTCCCCGATTTTTTCACTTGGGATGTCGTAGCCAAACTCATCATGTAACTTGGTACCACCCCAGATTTTTTCTTGCATAACTGATTGTAAAAATAATGGTTCTGACATGTCGATCTCCTGTCTGATTTTTCTCCCCTCATTATAGCAAAAAGCTCCATCTAATTGAACTCTTTTTCACATATTATAAAGTAGGGAGAAGATTTTATAAAAATAGTGAACAAATGTGCTCTACTCAATGCTTGCACCATTGCTGGCAATGACATCCTTGTACCAGTAGAAGGATTTCTTCTTGCTACGTTTGAGGCTTCCATGACCAGCATTATCTCGATCTACATAGATAAAGCCATAGCGCTTGTTCATTTCGCCTGTTCCAGCTGAAACCAGATCGATACAGCCCCAAGTCGTATAACCAAGCAAGTCAACGCCATCTTGGTAAATGGCATCTCGCATGGCCTTGATATGAGCCTCTAAGTAAGCAATCCGATAGTCATCTGCTACATGACCATTCTCATCCGGTGTATCCATAGCACCTAGACCGTTTTCCACGATGAACATTGGCTTTTGGTAACGATCCCAGATAGCATTGAGGGTGATACGAAGACCAAGTGGGTCAATCTGCCATCCCCATTCTGAGGATTCAAGATAAGGATTTTTGAGAGAGGCAAAGATATTTCCAGCAGTTAATTCTTTAACTTCTGGATCACCTGAGGCTACTAGACTTGCATAGTAAGAGAAGGAAACAAAGTCAACAGTATTGTCCTTCAACAACTCTAAATCTTCTGCAGTCATTTGAATCTCGATTCGCTCACGCTCCCACTGCTTCTTGGCGTAGTTTGGGTATTCCCCACGCGCTTGAACATCAATGAAGAAGTAACTCTTGCGGTCTTCCTCCATGGCTGCCCAGTAGTCTCTTGGATGGGCTGTGTTAGGATAGTATTGCCCTGCAGCCAACATACATCCCACCTTATTTTCTGGGTCAATTTCGTGGGCAATCTTTGTCGCAAGAGCTGAAGCTACCAACTCATAGTGTGCAGCCTGATATTTAACCAGTTCTTGATTTTCTCCTTCTTCAAAACAGAGCCCAGCTCCCATAAAGGGGGCATGGAGAATCATGTTGATTTCGTTGAAGGTAAGCCAATATTTGACCAAACCCTTATAGCGGGTAAAGAGTGTGCGACAAAGTTTTTCATAGAAGTCTAACATCCGACGATTGCGCCAACCACCGTACTCTGTAATCAAGTGCATAGGACAGTCGAAATGAGTGATAGTCACCAGAGGTTGGATACCATACTTGTGGCACTCCTTAAATAAATCCTCATAAAAGGCTAGACCAGCTTCATTTGGCACTGTTTCGTCGCCCTTAGGAAAAATCCGAGTCCAAGCAATGGATAGACGATAAGTCTTAAAGCCCATTTCCGCAAAAAGGGCAATATCTTCCTTGTAATGATGGTACATATCAATAGCTTGCTTGGCTGGGTAAAAATAGCCCTCCTCAAACGAAAACATCTTTTTCTGACCTGTGATAATGGCTTCACGATCTGGACCGATGGGGACGACATCCACATTCGCCAATCCACGACCTTCTAAATTATAAGCACCCTCACACTGGTTGGCAGCTGTCGCTCCGCCCCACAAGAAACCATCCGGAAAAGTCAGTTTTTCGGTCATAACTCTACTCACTTTCTTATTTGCTTGTTCATTTACTTATATTATAACTTATTCTGTAAACCTTTTCTTATAAAATACTGTGACATACTGATACTATTCT
>NZ_DXLC01000211.1:0-6005 GCF_019414905.1 Streptococcus sp.
AAGATGTTTTAAATAAAAAACCTTATATTGATGCTGAGAGAGCGGTTCTAGCAACACGCGCTTATGATCGATATAAGGAACAACCTAATGTCCTAAAACGCGCCTATATGCTGAAAGAAATTTTGGAAAATATGACTATCTATATCGAAGAAGAATCTATGATTGCGGGAAATCAAGCTTCTTCCAATAAAGATGCTCCTATTTTTCCAGAATATACGCTAGAATTTGTTCTCAATGAGTTGGATCTTTTTGAAAAGCGTGATGGAGATGTTTTCTATATTACTGAAGAAACAAAAGAACAACTTAGAAGTATTGCTCCGTTTTGGGAAAATAATAATTTACGTGCTAGAGCTGGTGCCTTGTTACCTGAAGAAGTGTCTGTTTATATGGAAACAGGATTCTTCGGTATGGAAGGTAAGATGAATTCTGGAGATGCTCACTTAGCAGTTAACTATCAGAAGCTGTTGCAATTTGGTTTAAGAGGTTTTGAAGAGCGGGCTCGTAAAGCGAAAGCAGCTCTAGATTTAACAGATCCAGCAAGTATTGATAAATATCATTTTTATGACTCTATATTTATCGTAATCGATGCTATTAAAGTATATGCAAATCGCTTTGTTGATCTTGCTAAAAGTTTAGCCGAAAATGCAAATCCTAAACGTAAGAAAGAATTACTTGAGATTGCAGATATTTGCTCTCGAGTCCCATATGAACCGGCAACTACTTTTGCAGAAGCTATTCAATCAGTCTGGTTTATTCAATGTATTTTACAAATTGAATCTAATGGTCACTCTCTTTCATACGGTCGTTTTGATCAATATATGTATCCATATATGAAGGCTGATTTAGAAAGTGGTAAAGAAACAGAAGATAGCATTGTTGAACGTCTGACAAATCTTTGGATTAAGACAATTACAATTAATAAGGTTCGCAGTCAAGCACATACATTTTCTTCAGCAGGAAGTCCTTTATATCAAAATGTTACAATTGGTGGACAGACTCGAGATAAGAAGGATGCTGTTAACCCATTATCTTATTTGGTATTAAAATCAGTTGCACAAACTCATCTACCGCAACCTAATCTAACTGTACGTTACCATGCAGGTTTAGATGCTCGTTTCATGAATGAGTGTATTGAGGTGATGAAACTTGGTTTTGGTATGCCTGCATTTAATAATGATGAGATTATTATTCCTTCTTTTATTGCAAAAGGAGTAATGGAAGATGATGCTTATGACTACAGTGCCATTGGATGTGTTGAAACGGCTGTTCCAGGGAAATGGGGCTATCGTTGCACAGGTATGAGTTATATGAACTTTCCTAAGGTTCTACTGATCACGATGAATGATGGAATTGATCCGGCTTCGGGTAAACGGTTTGCACCAAGCTTTGGTCATTTTAAGGATATGAAGAACTTTTCTGAATTAGAAAATGCTTGGGATAAAACACTAAGATATTTGACACGAATGAGTGTTATTGTTGAAAATTCTATTGATTTATCATTGGAACGAGAAGTTCCTGATATTCTATGTTCAGCATTGACTGATGATTGTATTGGTCGTGGAAAACACCTTAAAGAAGGTGGAGCAGTATATGATTATATATCAGGTTTGCAAGTTGGAATTGCAAATTTGTCGGATTCATTAGCTGCAATTAAAAAATTGGTATTTGAGGAAGAACGTATAAGCCCAAGTCAGCTTTGGCATGCATTGGAAACAGATTATGCCGGAGAAGAAGGTAAGGTCATTCAAGAAATGTTGATTCATGATGCACCTAAGTACGGTAATGATGATGATTATGCTGACAAATTGGTTACTGCTGCTTACGACATTTATGTTGATGAAATTGCTAAATATCCTAATACACGTTATGGAAGAGGTCCTATTGGAGGAATTCGTTATTCAGGAACATCTTCTATCTCAGCCAACGTAGGACAGGGACGTGGAACACTAGCAACTCCAGATGGACGCAACGCGGGTACACCGCTAGCAGAGGGTTGTTCACCATCACATAATATGGATCAACACGGCCCTACATCTGTTTTAAAATCTGTTTCAAAATTACCAACAGATGAAATCGTAGGTGGGGTTCTCTTAAATCAGAAAGTAAATCCTCAAACGTTAGCCAAAGAAGAAGATAAATTAAAACTAATTGCTTTGTTACGAACATTCTTTAATCGTTTACATGGGTACCATATTCAATACAATGTTGTTTCCAGAGAGACGTTGATTGACGCTCAGAAACATCCTGAAAAACACAGAGATTTAATTGTTCGTGTTGCAGGATACTCTGCATTCTTCAATGTTCTTTCTAAGGCAACCCAAGATGATATTATAGGACGTACTGAGCATACATTGTAAAATAAAGAGGTTCTTTTTATGGAGTTTATGCTTGACACATTAAATTTAGATGAGATTAAAAAATGGTCTGAAATTTTACCGCTAGCTGGGGTAACTTCAAATCCCACTATTGCAAAAAGAGAGGGTTCTATTAATTTTTTTGAACGAATCAAAGATGTAAGAGAATTGATTGGCTCTGTACCCTCTATTCATGTTCAGGTGATTTCTCAAGATTTTGAAGGCATCTTAAAGGATGCTCATGAAATTCGTAGACAAGCAGGAGATGATGTATTTATCAAAGTACCTGTTACTCCGGCTGGATTACGTGCAATAAAGGTGCTAAAAAAAGAGGGCTACCATATCACTGCAACAGCTATTTATACAGTTATTCAGGGATTATTAGCTATCGAAGCAGGAGCCGATTACCTAGCTCCATATTATAATAGAATGGAAAATCTGAACATTGATTCAAATTCTGTCATTCGTCAATTAGCTCTTGCTATTGATAGACAGAACTCTCCTAGTAAGATTTTAGCTGCATCCTTTAAAAATGTAGCACAAGTAAATAGTGCTTTAGCTGCAGGTGCGCATGCTGTTACAGCAGGAGCAGATGTTTTTGAATCAGCTTTCGCCATGCCATCTATCCAAAAGGCGGTTGATGATTTTTCTGACGATTGGTTTGTTATTCAAAATAGTCGTTCCGTTTAGATAGAGAGGGAATACATATGAGAATTTTTGCTAGCCCTTCTAGATATATTCAAGGGGAAAATGCCTTGTTCGAAAATGCCAAATCAATATTGGATTTGGGAAATCGTCCTATTCTATTATGTGATCAGTTGGTTTATGATATTGTTGGAAAACGATTTGAAGATTACCTACATAGGTATGGTTTCCATATTGTTCTAGCCCAGTTTAATGGTGAAGCTTCTGACAATGAAATCAATAGAGTTGTTGTCTTAGCTGAGAAAGAAAATTGTGATAGTATTATCGGGCTTGGTGGTGGAAAGACGATTGATAGTGCAAAAGCTATTGCAGATTTGATTGAAAAGCCTGTTATTATTGCTCCAACAATTGCATCGACCGACGCACCTGTATCTGCTTTATCTGTTATTTATACAGATGAAGGTGCATTTGATCATTATCTATTTTATTCTAAAAATCCAGATTTAGTTTTGGTTGATACAAAAGTTATTTCACAAGCCCCTAAGCGTTTATTAGCGTCTGGTATTGCAGATGGTTTAGCAACTTGGGTTGAGGCGCGTGCGGTTATGCAGGCAAATGGAAAAACTATGTTGGGACAACAGCAAACGTTGGCTGGAGTTGCAATTGCGAAGAAATGTGAAGAAACGCTGTTTGCAGATGGTTTACAGGCTATGGCAGCTTGTGAAGCTAAAGTGGTGACACCAGCATTAGAAAATATTGTTGAAGCTAATACTCTATTGAGTGGCCTAGGTTTTGAAAGTGGAGGATTAGCTGCGGCGCATGCAATTCATAATGGTTTTACTGCATTGACAGGTGACATTCATCATTTAACACATGGTGAAAAAGTAGCTTATGGAACTTTGGTACAACTTTTATTGGAAAATAGACCTAAAGAAGAACTTGATAAGTATATTGAGTTTTACAAAAAAATTGGTATGCCAACAACTCTAAAAGAAATGCATTTGGATCAAGTTGGATATGATGATTTAATAAAAGTTGGTAAACAAGCAACTATGGAGGGTGAGACAATCCATCAGATGCCGTTTAAGATTTCGCCTTCAGATGTTGCTCAAGCTATCATCGCTGTAGACGCCTATGTAAATTCAAAATAAACAATAAGGACTACTGTTTTCCAAATGGTAGTCTTTTATTGATCATCGTATTGAATCCGACGTTCTTCATAAATCAAAAAGCGACATAGGTTGTCGGCTATTTACTATAAATACATTAATTAGCATTCCAGTCGTATCTTCGGTCTAAAATTAGTATTTTGTGTTATAAGAGATAAGCTTCTTGTTTTGCTCTTTGATTTCCCGCATAATAATAAGATAAAAAAGTGGGTGATAGAGCAATTCAGAGCCATCAAAATTAATGAAATACAGTATACAGTTTTTTCTTTTAACACATTTCAAATTCTCTCAAAAATGGTATAATAGTAACATCACAAAATTGGAGAGAGACCATGAGTTTTTACAATCATAAAGAAATTGAGCCTAAGTGGCAGGGCTACTGGGCAGAACATCATACATTTAAGACAGGAACAGATGCATCAAAACCGAAGTTTTATGCACTTGACATGTTCCCTTACCCGTCTGGAGCGGGTCTGCACGTAGGACACCCAGAAGGCTACACAGCGACTGATATCCTCAGCCGTTTCAAACGTGCGCAAGGATACAATGTCCTTCACCCAATGGGATGGGATGCTTTTGGTTTGCCTGCAGAGCAATACGCTATGGATACTGGTAATGACCCAGCAGAATTTACAGCTGAGAACATTGCTAACTTCAAACGCCAAATCAATGCGCTTGGATTTTCTTATGACTGGGATCGTGAAGTCAACACAACAGATCCAAACTACTACAAGTGGACACAATGGATTTTCACTAAGCTTTACGAAAAAGGCTTGGCCTATGAAGCTGAAGTGCCAGTAAACTGGGTTGAGGAATTGGGAACAGCCATCGCCAACGAAGAGGTCCTTCCTGATGGAACGTCTGAGCGTGGAGGCTATCCAGTTGTCCGCAAGCCAATGCGCCAATGGATGCTCAAAATCACGGCTTACGCAGAGCGCTTGCTCAATGACTTAGATGAACTTGATTGGCCAGAGTCTATCAAGGATATGCAACGCAACTGGATTGGGAAATCAACTGGTGCTAATGTAACTTTTAAAGTTAAGGGAACAGACAAGGAATTCACAGTCTTTACCACTCGTCCTGATACTCTTTTCGGTGCGACTTTTACCGTTTTAGCTCCTGAGCATGACTTGGTTGACGCTATCACAAGTCCAGAGCAAGCAGAGGCAGTAGCCGACTATAAACACCAAGCTAGTCTGAAATCAGACCTGGCTCGTACAGACCTTGCCAAAGAAAAAACTGGTGTTTGGACTGGTTCTTATGCCATCAACCCTGTCAATGGTAAGGAAATTCCAATCTGGATTGCCGACTATGTTCTTGCTAGTTATGGAACAGGTGCCGTTATGGCTGTGCCTGCCCACGATCAACGTGACTGGGAATTTGCCAAACAATTTGACCTTCCAATCGTTGAAGTACTTGAAGGTGGAAATGTTGAAGAAGCTGCCTACACAGAAGATGGCCTTCATGTCAACTCAGACTTTCTAGATGGACTCAACAAAGAAGATGCTATTGCCAAGATTGTGGCTTGGTTGGAAGAAAAAGGCTGTGGACAAGAGAAGGTTACCTACCGTCTCCGCGACTGGCTCTTTAGCCGTCAACGTTACTGGGGTGAGCCAATCCCAATCATTCATTGGGAAGATGGGACATCAACAGCTGTCCCTGAAAGTGAATTGCCACTTGTCTTGCCTGTAACCAAGGACATCCGCCCTTCAGGTACAGGGGAAAGTCCACTAGCTAACTTGACAGACTGGCTTGAAGTGACTCGTGAAGATGGTGTCAAAGGTCGTCGTGAAACCAACACCATGCCACAATGGGCAGGTTCAAGCTGGTACTACCT
>NZ_DXLC01000211.1:6105-8869 GCF_019414905.1 Streptococcus sp.
GTCGTCGTGAAACCAACACCATGCCACAATGGGCAGGTTCAAGCTGGTACTACCTCCGCTATATCGATCCACATAACACAGAGAAATTGGCTGACGAGGACCTCCTCAAACAATGGTTGCCAGTCGATATCTACGTAGGTGGTGCAGAACACGCCGTGCTTCACTTGCTTTACGCTCGTTTCTGGCATAAATTCCTCTATGATATCGGTGTTGTTCCGACTAAGGAACCATTCCAAAAACTCTTTAACCAAGGAATGATTTTGGGAACAAGCTACCGTGACCACCGTGGCGCGCTTGTGGCGACTGACAAGGTTGAAAAACGTGACGGTTCTTTCTTCCATGTGGAAACAGGGGAAGAGTTGGAGCAAGCACCAGCCAAGATGTCTAAATCGCTTAAGAACGTTGTTAACCCAGACGATGTGGTGGAACAATACGGTGCCGACACCCTTCGTGTTTATGAAATGTTTATGGGACCACTTGATGCTTCGATTGCTTGGTCTGAAGAAGGTCTGGAAGGAAGCCGTAAATTCCTTGACCGTGTTTACCGTTTGATTACGAGTAAGGAAATCGTTGCGGAAAACAATGGCGCTCTTGACAAGGTCTACAATGAAACAGTCAAATCTGTCACTGAGCAAATCGAGTCTATGAAATTCAACACAGCCATTGCCCAACTTATGGTCTTTGTCAACGCTGCTAACAAGGAAGAAAAGCTCTATGTAGACTACGCCAAAGGCTTCATCCAATTGATTGCTCCATTTGCACCTCACTTGGCAGAAGAACTCTGGCAAACTGTTGCAGTAACAGGTGAATCAATCTCTTACGTGGCTTGGCCAACGTGGGACGAAAGCAAATTGGTTGAAGACGAAATCGAAATCGTTGTCCAAATCAAAGGAAAAGTCCGTGCTAAACTCATGGTCGCTAAAGACTTGTCACGCGAAGAATTGCAAGAAATTGCTCTCGCTGATGAAAAAGTCAAAGCAGAAATTGACGGTAAGGACATCGTGAAAGTGATTAGTGTACCGAATAAATTGGTTAATATTGTTGTAAAATAAGATAGGAATCCTTCAGAGTAGAATCTGGGGGATTTTTTGAATATTCTTATGAAAGTATGATATACTATGGGCAACTATAAAGTTTGAAAAGTGAAACAAGGAGAATACTATGCCAGTAAATGAATATGGTCAAATGATTGGGGAGTCAATGGGAGGTTATACTCCAGGTGAATTGCCTTCTATTGATTTCTTAGAAGGGCGATATGCTCGAATAGAAGCTCTTTCAGTGGAAAAGCATGCGGAGGATTTATTAGCTGTTTATGGTCCGGATACTCCTCGGGAGATGTGGACCTACCTCTTTCAGGAACCAGTAGCAGATATGGAGGAGTTGGTCAGCCTTTTAAATCAGATGTTGGCTCGTAAGGACCGTTTTTACTATGCAATCATAGACAAGGCAACTGGTAAGGCTTTGGGAACTTTTTCTCTCATGCGCATTGACCAGAATAACAGAGTAATAGAAGTGGGAGCTGTCACTTTTTCTCCAAAACTCAGGGGGACAAGGATAGGGACAGAAGCCCAGTATCTCTTGGCTCGCTATGTCTTTGAGGAGCTTAACTATCGTCGTTATGAGTGGAAATGCGATGCTCTTAACCTGCCATCCAGACGAGCTGCGGAGCGTTTGGGCTTTATTTATGAAGGAACTTTCCGTCAGGCAGTGGTTTATAAAGGGCGTACGAGGGATACGAATTGGTTGTCTATAATTGATAAGGATTGGCCCAAAGTAAAATCTCGTTTGGAAACATGGTTGCGTCCTGAAAATTTTGATAAAAATGGACAGCAGTACAAGAGTTTGAGAGAGCTTTAAGAGGTGTTGAGATGATTACTATTAAAAAGCAAGAAATTGTCAAGCTAGAGGATGTTTTGCATCTCTATCAGGCTGTCGGTTGGACAAATTATACCCATCAACCAGAGATGCTGGAGCAGGCCTTATCTCATTCATTAGTAATTTATCTGGCACTTGATGGTGATGCTGTAGTGGGCTTGATTCGTTTGGTTGGAGATGGTTTTTCATCAGTTTTTGTACAGGATTTGATTGTTTTGCCTAGCTATCAGCGTCAAGGGATTGGTAGTGCCTTGATGAAAGAGGCTTTAGAGTATTACAAAGATGCCTATCAAGTCCAGCTGGTGACAGAAGAGACAGAAAAAAACGAGGGATTTTATCGTTCTATGGGCTTTGAAATCTTATCCACCTATAATTGTATAGGAATGACTTGGATGAATCGAGAAAAATAATAAAACTTGTTTTTCTTAAGCAAAGTTTAAGGATGGTCTAGTATTATATAGTTATTAAATAAAGACCTCCTAACTTTATTTAATGAAATCCTAAAACTTTTTTCATCATAATCTCCTAATGAAGCCACCCAATCAGGTGGCTTTTTTGTGGGGTGAGGTGATGGTAATAGAAATTTTTTGAAAAATGGTAGAATTTGAAAAAAGTTAAGCTAGTTTTAAGCTTTGTCTTGTATCATATATTTATTAAATAAAGACCTCCTAACTTTATTTAATAAAATCCTAAACTTTTCTTTTTCATAATAATCTCCCTTAACTCCACCCAATCAGGTGGAGTTTTTTTGCTTTATTTAAAGGCTTTTAGGAATTTCCTAAGCATCATTTTCCGATAAATTTCGGTAGTTTTTGGAATATGGTCGGGGAGTTGGAGGGAAGTTTTTGAGGGATTGGCGGGGGCTTTTTTTACGAATATGACTCAGGAA
>NZ_DXLC01000211.1:8879-9546 GCF_019414905.1 Streptococcus sp.
TTCTTTTTCATAATAATCTCCCTTAACTCCACCCAATCAGGTGGAGTTTTTTTGGCCATGTTTCAGGCTTTTGGGGACTATTCTAAAAATCATTTTTCGATATTTTTCGGTATTTTTCGGATTTTGGTCGGGGAATTGGCGGGGAGTTTTTTTAGAAAATATGACTAAGAAATAGGTCTGTTGTAGCTTCAGCTACTTCAACCTCACTTTGAATGTAAGTGACTGTTAATTGAAGGACTGAAACTGCTGTAATAATGATTTTGCTTGTCCAGTAGTGGCGTATTAAATGAGGAGTGACATATAAGATTGTCTCTTCGTTTACGAAATCAAAATTTCTATGAAATTGATAGAATCCCTAATTTTCTCTTAAACTTGAAAGTCTTGTTGTAAAGCGGTTAAAGCTTGAGAAGCTGAGGATGTAAAGTTTTGACAAATTTTGTGAACTGTGGGATAATGGAGAGGAATTAAGGATTAGTTCTATATCATGGACTAGAAAAGACCCCAAGCTAACTTCCACATTAAGCTTGGGGTCTTTTTGACACTATCTATCTTTGTTTAGCCATTTATCGACTAAGCGAAGAACAACACCGACCACAATTGGTCCGATGATAGTTTTAAGGATTAGTTCCATCATGGGCTATCTCACCTCCTTTCGTAGGCGGTGTAG
>NZ_DXLC01000212.1:0-1273 GCF_019414905.1 Streptococcus sp.
GTACGCCCGTACTTTTGGTGCCACTTGTGTGCCGAAGAGTTCAATAGCTCTCAGTACTTGTTCATGAGGCATAGAACCAAGAGGTAAGTGCAACATAAAGCGGTCCAAACCTAAGTCTTCAATCATGCGAATCAATTTTTCGGCCACCTGATCTGGATTGCCCACAAACATAGCACCATTTGGCCCAACTTGCTCCAAATATTGCTCATAACGCAATTCCTGCCAGTGCGGACGATCTTTAGAAATAGCATCCACCACTTGCTTGGTCGGATGGAAATAATCTTTCACCGCCTGTTCGCCATCCTCAGCAATCCAACCCCAAGAATGAGCTCCAACCTTTAGTTCCTGACTGGCATAACCCGCTTCGCTCCCAATCTCACGATAAGCCTGAATCAACTTTTTAAAATAACGAGGGTTACCACCAATAATGGCATAGACAATCGGTAGACCTGCCTGAGCAATCTTCACTGTTGATTCGACATGACCACCTGTCGCTATCCACAAGGGTAATTTGTCCTGAACTGGACGAGGATAAACTTCTTTTCCAGAGATTGTTTGGGTCAATCGACCTTGCCAGTCTAACTTGGTCTTTTCATTGACTAACTGAAGCAAGTCTAATTTCTCATCAAAAAGGGCTTCGTAGTCTTTCAAATCATATCCAAACAAGGGAAAAGATTCCGTGAAAGAACCCCTTCCGGCCATAATCTCCGCTCGCCCATTTGACAAAGCATCGATAGTGGCATACTGTTGGAACAAGCGAATCGGATCCATACTTGAGAGAATGCTGACTGCACTGGTCAAACGGATTTTCTTGGTATTGACTGCACCTGCTGCTAGGACAATCTCTGGGGCTGATACCGCAAAATCCGCTCGATGGTGCTCACCAATCCCATACACATCCAAACCAACCTTGTCAGCCAGTTCAATCTCCGCCACCAACTGACGAATGCGTTCGGCATGACTGTAAGTTTGCCCAGTTCCTTCAAGCTCAGTTGTTTCCCCAAATGTTGAAATTCCCAATTCTACCACAGTGATTCTCCTTGTCTACCTCTGTCCTTCAATTTGAAAAATTATTCTAACACGAATCTTGAGTACAAGCAACCAATTTGCTCACAAGAAAAAGCCTAGATAACTAGACTTTTTTAGCTTATTCTACCGTTACTGATTTAGCAAGATTACGTGGTTTGTCCACATCAAGGCCACGGTGAAGGGTTGCAAAGTAAGCGACCAATTGTGTTGGTACGACCATTGAGATTGGTGAGAGGTAAGGGTG
>NZ_DXLC01000213.1:0-4033 GCF_019414905.1 Streptococcus sp.
GAATACGCTCGGCCATGACAAAGGTTTTCCCAGAACCAGCCGATGCTGAGACTAGAATATTCTGGCCAGAAGTGTAGATCGCTTCAATTTGCTCGGCAGTTTTCTTTTGTTCCTTGCTCGAATGCGCTTCTGCTTCTTGCAGTTTTTGAATTTCCTCCTCACTTAAAAAGGGAATGGGCTTCATCGATTCAACTCCTCTCTTATTTTTTCAAACCAAGCTTGCTTGAGTTTTTCTCCGACCAGACGTTTGCCGTCAGCCAAGTCTAACTTCTCTAGGAAACGGGCTTGACCCAAGTGGTAATTGGCTTCAAACCCTGTAATGGCTTGATGTTGCTGAACATACGGTGCAATACTTCTGCAATTTTCGGTATAAGGATTAATGGCGAACTGGCCTTCTAAAATCTTCTCAGCTGCTTTCTTGTAAAGTTGGGCATTGTAGTCCAGCAAGAGCTGGAATTCCTCATCCGTCAGCTGATTAGCCTTGTTTTTGTTATAAAATTCGCCCAAATGACTGCTTTCTTTTTCTAAAAAGAGGCCTTGGTATTTCATTGACTTGCTAGCTTCTACTACTGCACCTGCTAGACTTTTAACGGCCATCAGAGATTGGACTGGTTCAGCCATTTCCAAGTACATAGCGCCGAAAAAGTTCTGCTCCCCTTCTCTTTTTAGTGCAGCTAAGTAAGTTGGCAACTGGGAATTGAGGCCATTAAAGAAATGAGGAAACTGGAACTGAGTCAGACTGGATTTGTAGTCTACTACCCCTATCGCTCCATCAGCTTTCAAACGGTCAATCCGGTCAACCTTGCCTCGTACAAAGACACTGCGTCCATTGTCTAATTGAATAAAGGCTTGGTCTTTTCCACCGAAATTCGCCTCTTCTTTGATAGTTTCAATAGCTGGATTATGGCGGAGAATATGTCCAGTTGTCCGCGCCACATCAAGCAGAATTTCCTTGGTAAACTGGGCTTCCAAACTTTCCTGATAAATAGCCTCAAATTCTCGCTCTTGACTGGTTTCTTGAATAGCTTGTTCTAGACGTTTGTCAAAGGGATCTTCGTCAGGCAACTGCAAGGCTCGTTCAAAAATACGGTGTAAGAAATTCCCGTGACTACGGGCATCTGGACGCAGGCGCAATTCTTCTTGCAAGCCTAAAACGTAGCGAAGAAAATAACTGTATTCATTGCGGTAAAACTCCGTCAAACCGGAGGTAGACAGGTAAAACTCCTGATCAGCAGGATAGAGAGCTTGTAAGGTGTCCTTTGCTAAGGGTTTACTGCTTGGGCTGGTTGGGAAGGCTGGATTTTCCAGACCTTGCTGGTCTAACTTTTTACCCATGACACGCGCCAGCACCTTGACAAAGGTCAAATCTTGCTCCCTATCACTCGTCTCGCCCTGCTGGTGATAGGCAACCAGACTGGACAAAAGACTGTGATAGGACCCCATATCTTCCTTAGACAGCCCTTTGTGATTCATCCTTTTTTCTTTCCGCCTAAATCCAAAATGGACTAGCTCTTGCAGATAGGCTGACTCCTTACTTTCACTTTCATTAAAAAGGCTTGGAGCCGACAAGACCAACTTCTTACGCGCAGAATTGACCAAGGAAAGCATGGTATAGCGATTTTTCTTGAGGTTTTCACTGCTGGCAATCAGCAATTGACTCCCCTCTTCAGTCATTTGGTTTAAATTTTGTCTTTCTTCATCTGTCAAAAGGCTGGTATTCTGCGCGATTTTTGGTAAATTGTCCTGAGTCAACCCAATGGCGTAGACAAAGTCAGCAGTCAGAGGAGCAATCAAATCGTAACTCTGCACCAGAACAGTGTCCACTGTCGCTGGAATGGTACGGTATTGGGACAAACTCATTCCAGAATGGAGCAAGGCTAGGAAGTCCTCTAGACTAACCTGTGAACTAGCAAAAACAGTCGCAAATTGTTCTAAAACATGACAGAAAGCCTTCCAAACTTCAGTCTGTCTTTCCTGTTCTACAGCTTCCATAGTGGCTGTTAAGTCATGCAACTGTTTGGTTACTGAACATTCTTTTAGAAAGACATTCCACTTTTGCAAGAGATTTTCAGCCTTTTGTTTTCGGCTAGCAAAAAGAGTTTCAAGAGGTGTTAAAATACGCAGACGAAGAGCATTTAAACGCCCTAAATCAAATTTTCCATGGTGGGATTTGGTAAAGGTTTGCTGAAAGGCTGGCAAGCCATTGATACCAAGATAACGGATATATTGCTCAAAAGCATCAATATCAGCCTGACTAAGGTCGGTATACAAACCTGTTCTGAGAAGGTTTATCAAATCCTCCTGACGGAAACGATAGCGTTTTAAAGCCAAGATAGACTCGACAAACTGTGTCAAGGGATGATGCGCCATGGATTCGCTTCTACCAAGATAGAAAGGAATCTGATACTGGTCAAAAATCGTTTTTAGAGATAATTGGTAAGAAGCTACATCCCCCAAGAGAATACGAAAATGCTTGTAACTCAGGTCTGCATTTTCATGTAATTTCTGACGAATGCTACGAGCTACCAACTCCAACTCCTCCTTTTGCGTCAAGCAAGACCAGATTTGTAAGTTTTCACGGTCTTTCTCATCGACATCCAAAGTGAGCTCTGTAAAGTCATAAGACGCTTCTAGCAAACGAGAGGCCTTGTCAAAACTATCCATATTCTTATGAGACTGAGAACGGTCCTGAGCAGGCGTTTGGTATTTAGAGGCTAGATGATGGAGAAACTCCACACTAGCTTGATAGAGATTGCCTTCAGAGAATGGACTGGCATAAGCTTTCTTACTAGCATAGGCTCCAATGACAATCTCAACACCCTTGCCATGAAGTAAGTCCACAATTCGCTCTTCTTCGGCAGAAAAACGGGTAAATCCATCAATAACCAAGGCGCTTTGAGTAAAATCACTACTAACTTTGTTATTCTCAATAGCCTCAATCAAGTGGGACAACTGACTTCCCTGAGCCAACTGACCTTGATTGAGGTAAGCCGTTACCTTCTCAAAAATCAAGACTAAATCGGCCCTCTTGTCCTCATCCGTCAAACTCTCCAAGTCCAAAAAACTCATCTGAGCTTTGGTCATCTCGTGGTAAAGCTCAATCAACTGCTGGATAAATTGAGGATCCTGTTTGATAGCTCCATAAACACGTAAATCCTTGGGATCGAGTGCCACAAGACACTTATAAAAAGCCATCCCAAGACCAATATCATCAAGACTGGTCTTGGCAGGCAAGTCATTCAAGACCAGATAACGAGCCATCTGTGCAAAGCGCGTGACGGTAATCGCAAAAGAAGCCTGCTGGGACAAGCATTCCAGCACGGCACGTTCCTTTTCAAAAGAAAGAGAGTTGGGAGCGATGTAGAAGACCCGCTTGCCAGCAGCAACTAACTCCTCCGCCTCTCTTGTTAAAATTTCTGTCAAAGAAGTCCGAATATCAGTATAAAGTAATTTCATCTCTGCCTCGTTGGAATTTTTCATTACCTTTTATTATACCATGATTAGCCAGCCAAGTCTGAAAATAATCAGTTCTTGCTCACCTGTTGAAAAGAAAATGCCGGAAAGTTCCAACATTGTTTTAGTAAGCTAACTTCCTGAAAATAGGAGTAACCACACATTCCAGAAAGCAGTGATATTGATGAGAATATGAACTAGTATTGGATAATAGAGATTTTTAGTCATACGATACAAGAGAGCTAAAATAAGACCTCCACTAGCATAAATGAAAAAAGCAAGAGGAGTTAAAGCAAAATTGATATGAATATAACCGAAAATAATAGCAGAAAGCAAGACATCTCCGTACCAAGGCGAGTTTTTGAAAAAGGTTGTCATAAGCACACCGCGATAAATCAATTCCTCAGCAATAGGGGAGATGAAGCAAACGATGAGCAAGAAATAAGGGAACTCCTGTCTCCCCATCATTTCTACCGTTTCATTCAAAGAAATCTGATTTGAAGACAGGGATATGAAATACGAAAAGAGGAAGTCAGACATATACGAAATGATGTAGCCCAGTAAAAGGTAAATAAAATAC
>NZ_DXLC01000214.1:0-2387 GCF_019414905.1 Streptococcus sp.
TCATGTAAGCAGTTTTCACTGTATTGTGGTCAGCATCAAAGCTTGTTTGACCAGTTACACCATCAAAATCTTTTGTTTTAGCAAGGTTATCCTTGATTTCACCTGAGTTTTTAGCACCTTTTGCTGCGTTTGCTACAAGGTGAACTGAGTCATAAGCCAAGGCTGCAAATGTTGAAGGCTCTTCGTTGTACTTAGCACGGTAAGCATCAAGGAAAGCTTTTGCTTTAGCTGAAACTTCTACAGTAGTTGAGAAGCCTGAGATAAAGTAGATGTTTGATGCTTTTTCAGCAGTTGCTTGTTGTACAAACTCTTCACCGTTGAATCCATCACCACCAACGATTGGTTTATCAATTCCCATACCACGCGCTTGGTTTACAATTTTACCAGCTTCAGTGTAGTAACCAGGGACGATGATAGCATCAAAGTCTTTCCCTTTCATTTTTGTAAGGGCTGCTTGAAAGTCTGTGTCACCTGCTACGAAAGTTTCATCTGCAACGATTTCACCTTTGTAAGCTTCACGGAAGGCTTTAGCAATACCTTTAGCATAGTCGCTGGCATTGTCAGTGTAAAGAACAACTTTCTTAGCGTTTAATTTTTCAGTAACATAGTTTGAGATAATTTTTCCTTGGAAGCTATCTTGGAATGTTCCGATAAAGAGGTAATCTTGACCTTTAGTCAATCCATCTTGAGTCGCACTTGGCGAAATCAATGGAACACCTGCTTTTGTAGCGTTAGCTACAGCAGCTGCAGTTGCACCAGATGTCGCAGGTCCTACGATTGCTGATACCTTAGATTGGGTTACTAGGTTAGTTGTTACTGAAGCCGCCTCAGCAGTTTCAGATTTATTATCTTTATCAACTACTTCGATTTGTTTTCCGTCGATACCACCTGCTGCATTGATTTCATCAACGGCAAGTTGGGCACCTTTTTGTTCAGATGTTCCGTAGGCAGCTACGGCACCAGTTTCTTCAAAGTTAAATCCGATTTTGATTGTCTTTTCATCTACTGAGTTACCAGCAGCGTTTGACGCTCCTGACTTCACTTCTCCACAGGCTGCAAGAAGTGCTACACTTGCAAGCGCCACAAACGATAGGGCAAATTTTTTCTTCATCTTTTTTTGTCTCCTTATTTCTTAAATAAATAGCATGTTAAGAATATACCGAATTATCAGAAAATTGTCAACACTTTTCTTGAACTTTTTCGATGATAACGTTTTCCTCTCGATGAAGATTGCCCACAAAGGGTGTTTCCAGCTCTTGGATATGACAAACCCTGACTTTTTTTATAAACTTTTCCTTGCCCAAGCGCCCGACCAATTGCTCCATTTCTTGAGTTGGAACATAGAGTTGTAAGTAACGATGTTTCTTGGAATGATAGGTAATATCTCCATAATCCTGCAATTTTTTGGCATCACGATTATAGTAAAGATAGATAATCAAGCCAGATCGATTGACTTTTTCAAACATGATAAATCCTCTTTCTAAGAAATCTCTCCCTATTATACCAAAAAAAGCAAACCCAGTCGAGTTTGCCTTCTTTGATCATTAATTCAATGAATTGTTGGCCATGATTTCATCAATAAAGCCATATTCAAGTGTTTCTTGGGCACTCATCCAGTTATCGCGTTCTGCATCTGCGTGAACTTTTTCGATTGACTGACCTGAATTTTCAGCCAAGATTTTTTCCAAGGTATTACGAGTTTTAAGCAAGTGTTCTGCAGCGATCGCCATATCGGTTTGCTGAGTACCTCCACCTGTACCACCCATTGGTTGGTGGATCATATACTCTGCATTTGGAAGCATGAAACGTTTGCCTTTTGCTCCACTTGATGCGATGACAGTCCCCATAGATGCAGCCATTCCCATAACAATGGTTTGGACATCTGCCTTGATAAAGTTCATGGTATCAACGATTGCCAAACCAGCTGAAACGGAACCACCAGGTGTATTGACATAAAGGTAAATATCTTTTGTACTATCTTGGGCATCCAAGAAAAGCAACTGTGCAATAACTGAGTTAGCCATATTGTCTTCAACTGGGCCTGTCAGCATAATGATGCGGTCTTTGAGAAGACGTGAGTAAATATCGTAGGAACGTTCCCCACGGCTTGTTTGTTCAATAACTACAGGAATCATTCATTTCTCCTTTTGAGTTTTAATTTTGTTGGTCAAATGACTGAAGATAAGACTATTATAATATCTTGGTCAAAAAAGGTCAAATTTTTGCTCTGTTTTCATTAGACAGAAACAAAAATTCAACCTCCTTTCGTGACTGGAAATCCTTTTCCAAGTCAATCTCTTTTTTATTTTATTTTGTACCGAACAAGCGGTCCCCAGCATCTCCAAGACCTGGAACGATATAACCGTGTTCGTTCAAGCGTTCATCCA
>NZ_DXLC01000215.1:0-9037 GCF_019414905.1 Streptococcus sp.
CTACTACACCTGCCACGAGTAAACCTGCCGATGAAAATGAAAAACAATCCAATACTCCAACTTCAGAAAATAAAAGCAATCCTCAGTAAGCACTTGATTTAAGAAAAAATTAACTCAAAAATAAAACTACACAGTCTCTCTTTGCCTTGACCACAATCAAGCCAAAGAGAGACTGTGTTTTTGTATAATTGATGTTTTAGAGGGTAGATTCTTGACCAATTTTATGAGATTCATACTCATAAAATTGAAACCTAGCTATGTTGTGATAACTTATTTGTCTCTAACATAAACTTTGCACGCGCCAACAATACTCTCTCATCTGCCCCAAAGGAGCTCAAGATCCATTTTTCATTTACCTTATATTCGAAATCCTTCTTCATGCAGAAGTTAGTAAGCCTTTAACATCTAACATAAATAGTCTATCTCAACCACTTCATAGATATTAGTTTCTATTTTGTTGTTTTTAATTATAATAGATTAATATAGGATATTAACAAATCGATTAGGAAACTCTAATTAATTTCTAAAAATGTTTAGTATCTACGGTGTACTAATCTAGATTCAATCTATTACATAAACTAGGACAGAAGAAAACGAGCATATCCAACTGATACAATGCTCGTTTTTTTGCTATTTTAGAGGTGGTTTTTTGCTTACTAAAAATTAAAGAATTCCATGGCCTGTTTGAAAAGCAATTCAGTATACTCTGGGTCTTCTTGGGCAATGGTAACCTGGTCTTGAATCAGTTCCAAGTCATCCGTTATCATGCCATCTGCTCCCAAATGAACTGATTTATCAAAGGACTCTGAACTATTGATGGTCCAAACGTACAATTTCTGATCGGTATTCCAAAGCTTGTTTACAAAATTTTCATCTAAAGTTGAATACTCCATGGTGTAACCTGTAGCCTTTGTTCTTGGAAAAATACTATTATAAGGTAGGATGAAATAGACTGGAATTTGTGAGTCATAGGCCAACACCTGGTCAATCACATGATAGTCCAAGGATTGCATTTGGTGACCATTCTGCTTAAGAACTGTTCCATATTTTTCCATAAATCGTTTCATCATATCTGGGCTATCTTTTCGACTGGTTTTAATCTCAATAAGGAGTTTTTGATGCAATTCATTGGCTTTATTGAGATAGTCATCAAAACTGGACACCTTGCTATGATAACCATTTTCTGAAATATCAAGTTTGGTTAATTCTTTCAAAGTTAAATCCTGTGGATTGGCATTAACTCCTGTCAGATTCTTGATATTAGCATCATGCATCATGACAAACTGGCCATCTTTTGTTTCCTGAACATCTGTCTCAACGAAATCTGGAGATAACTGAGCGGTTTTTTCTAGTGATTGGACGGTATTTTGCACACCATTCTTATTAGATACTCCCCTGTGAGAAATGATTAAAGGTTTATTGGCTACTGGAGCTTCTAAATAAACATAACCCTCAAGAGCGAAAAAGATACAAGCACAGCCCATCACTCCCCATCTCATCCAGTGGTCTTTCTTTCTCCTTGGTGTAATTTCTAGTTCTTCTCCCGTTAAGAAGGAAACAAACTTAATAAGAAAGTAAGTCAAGGCTATATAGTGGAAATTCTTAATCAAGACAAAGTTGATAATTCCCAGAACAAGAGATTCCTTGTGGGTCAGACCATCCATCAGTGCCTGACTTGCTAATATTGGAATCAATAAAAGAATGAAAAATAGGTAGGTTTTGACGACAATCCAAAGCAAGTTCCAAGTATAAAACCAGGAGTGCTTTCTTGTCTTCTCTAGACTGTATCTGACAGCTTCTTTGACTGTTTTCTTTTCAAATAAAAGCTGAGATAGGGCAAACATGAAACGCACTGAAATGTAAAATAGAAGTAAGGCCAGAATAGTAACCACTATACCTACTAGCCAATACTTGTCTTCCACATAATCAACGATAAAGTCCGGAATAACAATTTTATTTAAGTAGTAAATCTTTAAAATCTTTCGAATCACTGGAAAGAGCATCATGACATAAAAGAAGATAAAGGTTATCTTGGCAAGCGTGACTTGCTTCATAAACAAGAAACTTTGTCGAAAGACCTTGCGACTATACTCCAGCAAGGTCCTCTTTTCATGACATAATAAATGCCGAGCACCAATAAAGAGAAGTCCTATTTGAAAATAGGCGACCAATAAATTAACAATTACCAGAACAAATAAAGCAAGACTAATAAAGGGTGAGCCCGTTATAATAGCAAAAATATTATTGTAGGAAAGAAAGAGATAGCCTGTCTGACGGAGCAAAAGTCCAGCAATCCAAGAATTTGACGGTAACCAGACAAACTCAATCATCATGAAAGTCAAGAAGAAAAGAAAGAGTATTTTATCTAGATTAAAGTATATCTGCTTAAAACCTAGATTTTTAGGTTTTTCAGGTTTCATAGGCACTCCTAGTCAAATAATTGAGACAAGTCCAAGCCTCCAAAAGGATTGTTTGATAGGCTACTTTCTGTCTCTAACAATTCTCTAGCTTGATCCGACTCTAGAAAGGACTCGTAAACACGCGCCGTCATCCGAGCATCCTCTAAACTATTATGGGACTGACCTTGAAATCCGAGAAATGAGGCAACAGTTTGCAATTTGAGATTGGCAATACCATGTAAATCCGAACTCCGACGTTCAAAAGCTTCATCATACAGATCCACCTTGTACTGCGGGCTGTAGTCTAAACCATGCTCTGCTAGAATAGGCAAATCACTTTTAGCAGCATTGTAGCCTACCATGGGTAAAGAACCCACAAACTCTTGGAAATCTTTTATGACTTCCTCAACTGGAGGAGCATCTTTTAAGGTTTCAGCTGTAATTCCAGTCAATCCATTGATAAAGCTTTTTAGAGGCACACTAGTATGGACATAGGAATCATAGGCATCGATTTCCTGACCATCTTTAAAACGCACTGCCGATACTTGAATCAAGTGTGTTTGTCCTTCGTGCTGATTAAATTCTAAATCGAAAGCAATGTAATCTTCTAATCGTTCCATTCTATACCTCTCCTATACTGTCTCTGTTCTAATCAACTATACTATTCACAAACAAAAGAAGCCATCAGGTTAGCATTTAACCTAAACAGCTCCTTGATTATCCTCCAAATAAACGAGCAAAAAAGCCTTTCTTAGTGGATTGGACTTCTTCTTTTGCTTGGTCCAGCTCTAGCTTAAGATTTTCTTGATCCTTCATGGCTTGAAGGGTCAATTGTTGCTGCTGATCGAGTTGTTTGTCTTTCTCAGCAATCTGACGGTCTTTGATACGCATTTGCTCGTCTTTTTCTGATAACTGACGATCCTTGGCTTTTAATTGTTCATAAAGACGAAGAATTTCTGCATTCTTCTCATCAACCAGAATCTCCATCAGTTCACGTTGCTTGACATCTTCACTGACAGGCTCATCTTCAAAAATCGTTTTTTTATAGATTTCTTCTAGCTTAATCAAGCCACTTCTGGTAACGACTGTTACCCCTTTATCATTTTTATCTGTGTCTTCTTCTGGTAATTCTTTGACACGGTTATTGATTGCTTGGCGAGATAATCCTAAGACCTCTGCAATCTCACTGACGGTCATTTCAATACTCATAATATCCTCTGAAACGTTTTCTAGCTTTTCTTTACTTAAATCTTATCATAAGCTAGAAAAACTGTCAAATTTCCGCTTAATCTAAAGCCTTCAAAAAGGCTAACAAGACTTGGGCAGAGCGACGTCCAGCTTCGATAATAAACTCATCAAAAGAGATGTTTGCTTCATGGTTGGCATTGTCACTCATAGCTCGGATGACTAAGACTGGAAGATTAAGAGCATGTGCTGCCTGAGCAATAGCTGCCCCCTCCATCTCAACAGCCAAAACATCTGGGAAATGGGACTTAATCGCTTCTATCTTATCATTTCCTGCGACAAAACTATCTCCTGTAGCAATCAAACCAAGATGCCATTTTTGGTCCAATTGAGATAAACTCTCTTGGATTTTGGCGACAAAGGTTTTATCTGATTCGAAATAAAGTGGTTGTTGCGCCATTTGTCCATAAGCATAGCCAAATGCTGTGACATCCACATCATGATAGGCTAATTTGTCAGCAATCACAACATCCCCAACAGCAATACCTTCTGCTACTGCTCCAGCAGATCCCGTGTTAATCAAAGCATCCACTTGAAAATGATCAGCCAAAATCGCCACACTCATAGCAGACATGACCTTACCAATTCCACTTTCTACAAGAACGACTTCATGCGAGGCAATGGTTCCTGTGTGATAGGTATTGCCTAAAACAACTTGCTCCTGGGCATTGTCTAAATGCTGAACCAGATACGCCAGTTCTTCTGGCATAGCCGCAATAATTCCTATTTTCATTTCAATTCCTTTTCTATTACAAAAGTTTCATTGCTAAGACAAGCAAAATCAAGAGAAAGATGACTGCAAATAAAATCTTATTCAACTTAGAATTGAAGACATTTCTCTTAGTATTTTCAATGCGACGGCTTTTATGAATAGACGGTTCGACCTGAATCTTCAAGGTTTCCTGGCTAAAACCATGTTCCTTAGGATTGGCATAACCAAAACGGGAAGAAGAGGTTGGTAAAATCTTGGTCTCCTCATCATCTAGCAAAGGGGGACCTGAAATTTTTTCGCCTCTATTAGCTCTTTCAATCATTTCATCCGTTAATAAAGGTTTACTCATACTGACCTCCTCTATTTTTTGTGCAATTCCCAGTATTGAACAGCCATAATTGTCTTGGCATCACAAATATGACCTGATTGGATCAATTCCTTAGCTTCTTCTAAGCTCACTTCAAGGACTTCCAAGGTCTCATCTTCATCCTGCGGACGCGGATTTTCCACTTTCGTCAAATCGCTTGCTCGGTATAGCTTTAATTTTTCATTACAAAAGCCAATGGCTGAATAAAAGTCATACAAAAGTTCTAATTTCCCTGTGTAGGCTGTTTCTTCCTCTAATTCACGAAGGGCTGCTGCTATAGGGTCTGTGTTTTCTCCTACTTCCAACTTTCCGGCTGGAATTTCGTAAGAGATAGCCTCGATAGCTTTGCGGTACTGCTTGACCAAGATGAGTTTTTGTTCATCCGTCACAGCTAAAACACAGACAGCTCCATTGTGGAAAATCAAATCCCGTTGGGCAGTTCCCTTGCCTTCTGGTAATTCAACCTGATCTTGAACCAGTTTAAAAATCGGGCCTTGATAGATTTCTTTTCGGCTAAGCGTTTTTTCTTCAAATTCCATGATAGGCTCCTACTGATTCTTAGGATGATGAGGAAGACGTGTTGCATATTCGTCTTTGTTGACCTGACGACCGCGACCAATAGCAATAGCATCCGCTGGAACATCTTTAGTGATAGTTGATCCAGCACCAACGAGGGAATTGTCACCAAGTTCTACTGGCGCAATAATGGTTGAATTTGAACCAACAAAGACATTGTTACCGATGACTGTCTTGTATTTGTTTTTGCCATCATAGTTGACTGTAATAGTTCCAGCACCAAAATTAACCTTGCTACCCACTTCACAGTTTCCAATATAAGTCAAATGACCAGCCTTAGTATTCTCACCGATAGAAGAACCTTTAACCTCAACAAAGTTACCAATATGGACTTGGGCACCCAGACTTGAACCTGGACGAATGTGGGCATAAGGACCGACAGTTACGCCGTCTGCAACACTGCTTTCCTCAATCATAGAATTGGTAATGACAGCTCCTGCTCCAATAGTGCTGTCCACTACATATGTACCATTTGTCAAAACAGTCTCAGCACCAATTTGCGTTTGCCCTTTCAAGGTAACATTGGCTTCGATTTGAACTTCAGAAGCAATCTCAACATCAATATCAATATAAGTTGCTTCTGGGTTGACAAAGCTAACACCATTGACCATGTGCTGATGATTGATGCGGCGACGCATCACTGACTCAGCTGTCGCAAGTGCCACACGGTCATTTACCCCAAGACTTTCATCAAAATCTTTCAAAGTATAAGCGCCAACTTTTTCACCAGCTTCACGGAAAATACCAATAACATCTGTAATATAGTATTCTCCTTGAGCGTTATTGGTATTGATATTTTTCAAAGCCTCAAACAAACGCTCGTTGTCAAAAACATATGTTCCAGTGTTGATTTCCTTGATTTGCTTTTCAAAATCTGTAGCATCCTTCTGCTCAACAATGCGAAGAACCTCAGCATTGTCATTACGCACAATACGTCCATAGCCAAAAGGATTATCTGTTTCAGCAGTCAAGATAGTGGCCACATTCTTATGATTGATGTGGAAATCAATCAAGTTTTTCAAGCTTTCACCTGTGATTAAAGGAGTATCTCCTGCAATGACCAAGGTGTGCCCTGACAAACCTTCCAAAATTGGCTCTGTCATCATAACTGCATGGCCAGTTCCTAACTGTTCAGATTGAGTCACAAATTCTGTCTGTCCAGCCAAGACCTGCTCAACCAATTCTGCCTTGTGTCCGACAACTGTTACTGTCTTTTCAGGTTGGATAGCTCCCACACTACGGAAAACATGTTCCAACATAGAAATACCCGCAACTTTGTGCAAAACTTTTGGCAAATCAGATTTCATGCGAGTCCCTTTACCCGCTGCTAAAATAATGGCATAATTTGACATAATCTTCTCTTTTCTCTAGAAATTCCCTTTTATTATACCATATTTCAAATCATTCCGCTCCCTTGAATGAAAAAATGCTCCAAAGTCCTTTTCTTAACCCATTTTTTGAGTATTTTTTTTGATTTTTTTTCATTTTTAAGGTAAAATTATGAGATATGAGAAAGAAAATTAATCCGCTTATTTTATTTGGTTTTTTTGGGATTATGATTTTCATTTTAATCCTGAATCGCCCTCTTTTTGAGGACCATCCTGTAAAAACAAAGTCAAATATCGCGCAAGTAGAAACACAAGCGCTACACAATATAGATAAACCGGTAATTGATGTTTCTGGTTGGCAGCGTCCTGAGGAAATTAATTACGATACTCTGTCCCAAAACATTTCTGGAGCTATTGTTCGCGTCCATAGTGGCGCTCAAACGTCCAAAGAGAACGATGCTGCCTTTGTTAATGGGGTAGATAAGGCCTTTAAAACCCATATCACGGAGTTTCAAAAACGAAATGTCCCAGTTGGTGTCTATGCTTATTTAGCTGGAAAAAGTGTCCAAGAAATGGAAAAAGCCGCTGAAGTTTTTTATAACGCCTCTTCACCATACAGCCCTAGTTACTATTGGCTAGACGTGGAAGAAAAAACCATGTCCAATATGAACGAGGGTGTTGAAGCCTTTCGAGCAAAGCTAGAATCACTTGGTGCTAAAAACATCGGAATCTACGTTGGTGTATACTTCATGGAAGAACACAGTATTGATACAGGAAAATTTACGTCTGTTTGGATTCCTTCCTATGGTTCAAATACCGGATTTTTCGAAAGCAAACCTAATACGGACTTAGATTATGATATTCACCAATACACATCTAAAGGAAAAATTGCTGGCTTTGACCACGATTTGGACATCAACGTCATTTCGTCCTTAAAAAACAAAGAAGAAACCTTTAGAAAACTCTTTTTAAAACCTTAAAAGCATTTGTTTATCATTTGCTTTTTCTTTTTGTGTTTGATTGTGATACAATATAGTAAGGATTTTGTGAAATAGAAATAGTTGGAGGAAATATATGCTCTCATGGTTAGCACGTGTTATTAAAGGGATTGTCATTGCTCTTGGATTTATCCTACCGGGAATTTCCGGAGGGGTTCTAGCAGCAATCTTAGGAATTTATGAACGAATGATTGGTTTTCTGGCCCATCCCTTTAAAGACTTTAAAGAAAATGTTTTGTACTTTATTCCAGTTGCCATTGGTATGCTTCTGGGAATCGGCTTATTTTCCTACCCGATTGAATACCTGCTTGAAAATTATCAGGTCTTTGTCTTATGGAGCTTTGCGGGTGCCATTATTGGTACTGTTCCTAGCCTCCTCAAAGAATCAACTCGAGAATCTGACCGAGACAAGATTGATTTAGCTTGGTTCTGGGCAACCTTTATCATTTCTGGACTAGGACTCTATGCCTTAAATTTTGTTGTTGGAACCTTAAGTGCCAGCTTTCTTAGTTTCGTCCTAGCTGGTGCACTGCTGGCTCTTGGCGTATTAGTTCCTGGCCTCAGTCCATCGAATCTACTTTTGATTTTGGGCCTCTATGCTCCTATGCTGACAGGTTTTAAAACCTTTGATCTCTTGGGAACCTTCTTTCCAATTGGAATTGGAGCAGGTGCAACTCTCATCATTTTTTCAAAATTGATGGATTATGCCTTAAATAACTACCACTCACGCGTCTATCATTTCATCATCGGAATCGTCTTATCAAGTACTCTTTTGATCTTGATTCCAAATGCAGGAAACGCTGAAAGTATCCAATACACTGGCCTTTCTCTTGTTGGGTATGTCATCATCGCCTTCTTCTTTGCACTGGGAATATGGCTTGGTATTTGGATGAGCCAATTGGAGGATAAGTATAAATAATGGCAAAAAAAGTTAAAATCAAAAAAACATTAGTGGAACAAATCCTGTCTAAAGCAGGCATCCCACATCAGGGGATTCAAATCAATGCCCTGGAAGGAGAGCTTCCTCAAGGTTATGAACGAGATCAGATTTTCAAAACCTTGGCTCTTTTGGGAGACAAGACAGGACCGATTATCGGAATTGTCCCTATCACTCAACACTTGTCGGAAAAGAAACTAGCCAAAATTTCTGGCAATAAAAAAGTGAGCATGATTCCCCAAAAGGACTTGGAAAAAACAACTGGTTACATTCATGGAGCTAATAATCCTGTCGGAATTCGTCAGAAACACAATTATCCCATTTTTATCGATAAAATCGCCCTAAACTTGGATCAAATGATTGTCTCTGCGGGCGAGGTCGGACACAGCATTATCGTTGCTCCCCAAGATTTGGCTAGCTTTGTAAAAGCTGACTTTGTAGATATATTGGAGGACAGCCAAGAATGAAACTCTAC
>NZ_DXLC01000216.1:0-17271 GCF_019414905.1 Streptococcus sp.
TGTTTCAATAGTTCAGAATGATTTCTACATTGGATTTTACCATTCCTTTCAACACTCCATTATATCGGATTTTAGCATTTTTTTCAATTTCTATTTTATGTTAGACACTTCTAAAGTAGAACAATTCCCCTTGCAATTTTTAAAATAAATGTTACAATAAATATAGAAAAAGGTGTTGCGTCAACAACACCCCACAGAGCCGTTTAAGACGGTGGCTGTAATTACATAACTAAAAAAATAGCTCGTTAACTCGCCAAAGTTAGGACGGCTATTTTTTTGTCTATTTTAAAAACCTCTTTCTCGACTTGCCAGATGTCTTTTTTCACCTTTCCCTCCCTTATTTATAGGAAAATATGGTAAAATAGAACAGACTAAAAATCATCATTTCACGAAAGGATGCAAGATGAAAATTACGCAAGAAGAGGTAACACACGTTGCCAATCTTTCAAAATTAAGATTCTCTGAAGAAGAAACCGCTGCCTTTGCGACTACATTGTCTAAAATTGTTGACATGGTTGAGTTGCTGGGCGAAGTTGACACAACTGGTGTCGCACCAACTACAACTATGGCTGACCGCAAGACTGTACTTCGCCCTGATGTGGCCGAAGAAGGAACAGACCGCGATCGCTTGTTTAAAAACGTACCTGAAAAAGACAACTACTATATCAAGGTACCAGCTATCCTAGACGATGGAGGAGATGCCTAATGACTTTTAACAATAAAACCATTGAAGACTTGCACAATCTCCTTGTCTCTAAGGAAATTTCTGCAACAGAATTAACCCAAGCAACGCTTGAAGATATCAAGTCTCGCGAGACAGCTATCAACGCTTTCGTCACCATCGCTGAAGAGCAGGCTCTTGCTCAAGCTAAAGCCATTGATGAAGCTGGAATCGATGCTGACAATGTCCTTTCAGGAATTCCACTTGCAGTTAAAGACAATATCTCTACTGATGGTATTCTCACAACTGCTGCTTCAAAAATGCTCTACAACTATGAGCCTATCTTTGATGCGACAGCCGTTGCCAATGCAAAAGCGAAAGGCATGATTGTCGTAGGGAAAACCAACATGGACGAGTTTGCCATGGGTGGTTCAGGTGAGACTTCTCACTACGGAGCAACTAAAAATGCTTGGGACCACAGCAAGGTTCCTGGTGGCTCGTCTAGTGGTTCTGCCGCAGCTGTAGCTTCTGGGCAAGTTCGCTTGTCACTTGGTTCTGATACTGGTGGCTCTATCCGCCAACCTGCTGCCTTCAACGGGATTGTTGGTCTCAAACCAACCTACGGAACGGTTTCACGTTTCGGTCTCATTGCCTTTGGTAGCTCATTAGACCAAATCGGGCCTTTTGCTCCTACTGTTAAGGAAAATGCCCTCTTGCTCAACGCTATTGCTAGCGAAGATGCCAAAGACTCTACTTCTGCTCCTGTCCGCATTGCCGACTTTACTTCAAAAATCGGCCAAGACATCAAGAGCATGAAAATTGCTTTGCCTAAGGAATATCTCGGTGAAGGGATTGACCCAGAGGTTAAGGAAACTATTCTAAATGCTGCTAAGCACTTTGAAAAACTCGGTGCTATCGTCGAAGAAGTCAGCCTTCCTCACTCTAAATACGGTGTTGCCGTCTACTACATCATCGCTTCATCTGAAGCTTCATCAAACTTGCAACGTTTTGACGGTATCCGTTATGGTTACCGCGCAGAGGATGCGACCAACCTTGATGAAATCTATGTAAATAGCCGTAGCCAAGGTTTCGGTGAAGAGGTGAAACGTCGTATCATGCTGGGTACTTTCAGCCTTTCATCAGGTTACTATGACGCCTACTATAAGAAAGCTGGTCAGGTCCGTACCCTCATTATCCAAGATTTCGAAAAAGTCTTCGCGGATTACGACTTGATTTTGGGACCAACTGCACCAAGTGTTGCTTATGACTTGGACTCGCTTAACCACGACCCAGTTGCCATGTACTTAGCTGACCTCTTGACCATCCCAGTCAACTTAGCTGGTCTCCCAGGAATTTCGATTCCTGCTGGATTCTCTCAAGGTCTACCTGTCGGACTACAATTGATTGGTCCTAAATACTCTGAGGAAACCATTTACCAAGCTGCTGCTGCTTTTGAAGCAACAACAGACTACCACAAACAAGAACCCGTGATTTTTGGAGGTGACAACTAATGAACTTTGAAACAGTCATTGGACTTGAAGTCCACGTAGAGCTCAACACCAATTCAAAAATCTTCTCACCTACTTCTGCCCACTTTGGAAATGATCAAAATGCCAACACCAATGTGATTGACTGGTCTTTCCCAGGAGTTCTACCAGTTCTCAACAAAGGTGTTGTTGATGCTGGTATCAAGGCAGCTCTTGCCCTCAACATGGACATCCACAAAAAGATGCACTTTGACCGCAAGAACTACTTCTACCCTGATAATCCCAAAGCCTACCAAATTTCTCAGTTTGATGAGCCAATCGGCTACAACGGCTGGATTGAAGTCGAGCTAGAAGACGGTACAACTAAGAAAATCGGTATCGAACGCGCTCACTTGGAAGAAGATGCTGGTAAAAATACCCATGGTACAGATGGTTACTCTTATGTTGACCTCAACCGCCAAGGGGTGCCATTGATTGAGATTGTATCTGAAGCAGACATGCGTTCTCCTGAAGAAGCCTATGCTTATTTAACAGCACTCAAGGAAGTTATCCAGTACGCTGGCATTTCTGACGTTAAGATGGAAGAAGGTTCTATGCGTGTGGATGCCAATATCTCTCTTCGTCCGTATGGTCAAGAGAAATTCGGTACCAAGACCGAGTTGAAGAACCTCAACTCCTTCTCAAATGTTCGCAAAGGTCTTGAATACGAAGTCCAACGTCAAGCTGAAATCCTTCGCTCAGGTGGTCAAATCCGCCAAGAAACACGTCGTTACGATGAGGCTAACAAAGCAACTATACTCATGCGTGTCAAGGAAGGCGCTGCTGACTACCGCTACTTCCCAGAACCAGACCTACCTCTCTTTGAAATCTCAGACGAGTGGATTGAGGAAATGCGTACAGAGTTGCCAGAGTTCCCAAAAGAACGCCGTGCACGTTATGTATCTGACCTTGGCTTGTCAGACTACGATGCTAGCCAGTTGACTGCTAATAAAGTCACTTCTGACTTCTTTGAAAAAGCTGTTGCCCTCGGTGGTGATGCCAAACAAGTTTCTAACTGGCTCCAAGGTGAGGTTGCTCAGTTCTTAAATGCCGAAGGTAAGACACTGGAACAAATCGAATTGACACCAGAAAACTTGGTTGAAATGATTGCCATCATCGAAGACGGTACTATTTCATCTAAGATTGCCAAGAAAGTCTTTGTCCACCTAGCTAAAAATGGCGGTGGCGCGCGTGAATACGTGGAAAAAGCAGGTATGGTTCAAATCTCAGATCCAGCTGTCTTGATTCCAATTATCCACCAAGTCTTTGCCGATAACGAAGCAGCCGTTGCCGACTTCAAGTCAGGCAAACGTAACGCAGATAAGGCCTTTACAGGCTTCCTTATGAAAGCAACCAAAGGACAAGCCAACCCACAAGTTGCCCTTAAACTACTTGCACAAGAATTGGCGAAGTTGAAAGAAGATTAATATGTAAAAGAAACCAACCTTGAGGTTGGTTTTTTCTTGACAAATAAAAGGAAAGCGTTTACAATATTACATGTAAAGTTTCCTAAAAGGAAAACTAAAAATCGCAACAATAAGGAGTTATTTATATGGCTACAATGAAAGCAGCTCGCTGGCATGCAGCAAAAGATGTTCGTATTCAAGAAGTAGAAATCCCTGAGGTACTTCCGCACCAAGTAAAAGTTGCTGTTAAATTCACAGGAATTTGTGGTACTGACCTCCACGAATTTTTAGATGGCCCTATCTTCATCCCAACAGAAGAACATGTCTATTCTGGTCAAAAAGCACCAGTAACACTGGGACATGAATTTTCTGGCGAAATTGTAGAAGTCGGAAGCGATGTTACTCGTGTTAAAGTTGGTGATCGTGTTGCTGTAGAACCAATTCTAGCTAAGAATAACTTAGTTGGTAATTATAATTTGGATCCAAACCTTAATTTTGTCGGTTTAGCTGCAGACGGTGGATTTGCCAAATATTGTGTTTTAGACGGCGACTTAGTACATGTCATTCCAGATAGCTTAAGCTATGAGCAAGCTGCTCTCACTGAGCCAGCTGCTGTTGCAGTTTATGCAGTTCGTCAATCAGCACTAAAAGCTGGTGATACTGCTGCTGTCTTTGGCTTAGGTCCGATTGGTCTCTTAATTGTAGAAGCCCTTCGTGCAGCGGGTGCTTCTAAGATTTATGCTGTTGAACTATCACCTGAACGTCAAGCAAAAGCTGAAGAGTTAGGAGCTATCGTTGTCCGTCCGGAAGAAGGTGAAACAGCTGTTGAAGCTATTCATCGTTTAACAAACGGTGGTGTAGATGTTTCTTATGAAGTAACTGGTGTGCCAGTAGTTTTAGGACAAGCCTTAGCTGCCGTACATAAAGCAGGTGAGTGCATGGTGGTCTCTATCTGGGAACGAGAAGCTAGTATTAATCCGAATGAATTTGCAATCCAAGAAAAGACACTAAAAGGAATCATTGCTTATCGTCATATCTTCCCTAAAGTATTAGAATTGATGGAACAAGGCTACTTCTCTGCTGAAAAATTAGTTACTAAGAAAATTAAATTGGAAAATATCGTTGAAGAAGGCTTTATCGAATTAACTCAAGATAAGTCACAAATTAAAATTTTGGTAGAACCAGAATAAAAAATCAATCTTTTTAAGATAATATTAACAGGTCGGAGTAAACTTACTTCGACCTTTTGAAATATAATACTCTTCGAAAATCTCTTCAAACCACGTCAGCTTCCATCTGCAACCTCAAAACAGTGTTTTGAGCAACCTGCGGCTAGCTTCCTAGTTTGCTCTTTGATTTCCATTGAGTATGAGAAAAAATATAGTGGATACTCTTTAACATTAACCACCCCACCTGACTAGGCAATATTCTTTTTCTCCCCTACCAAATCCCAATAACTATTTTGGCTTTATTTCCAGAAGATTTTATGGTAAAATGAAGAGTAATAATATTTATTAAAGAGGTAAAAACATGATTGAAGCAAGCAAATTGAAAGCTGGTATGACATTTGAAACTGCAGACGGAAAATTAATCCGCGTTTTGGAAGCTAGCCACCACAAACCAGGTAAAGGAAACACAATCATGCGTATGAAATTACGTGATGTCCGTACTGGTTCTACATTTGACACAAGCTACCGTCCAGAAGAAAAATTCGAACAAGCTATTATCGAAACTGTTCCAGCTCAATACTTGTACAAAATGGATGAAACAGCCTACTTCATGAACACTGAAACTTACGACCAATACGAAATCCCAGTCGTAAACGTTGAAAATGAATTGCTTTACATCCTTGAAAACTCTGATGTGAAAATCCAATTCTACGGAACTGAAGTGATCGGTGTAACTGTACCAACTACTGTTGAATTAACAGTCGCTGAAACACAACCATCTATCAAAGGTGCTACTGTTACAGGTTCTGGTAAACCAGCAACTATGGAAACTGGACTTGTTGTCAACGTTCCAGACTTTATCGAAGCTGGACAAAAATTGATCATCAACACTGCAGAAGGAACTTACGTTTCTCGTGCCTAATCTCTAGAAAGAGGTCATTCTATGGGAATTGAAGAACAATTTGGCGAAATCGTTATCGCTCCACGTGTACTTGAAAAAATCATTGCCATCGCAACTGCTAAAGTTGATGGTGTCCACTCATTTTCAAATAAATCCGTATCTGATACCCTATCAAAACTCTCTCTTGGTCGTGGCGTCTACTTAAAAGAAAGCAACGAAGAACTAACTGCTGACATCTATCTCTATCTTGAGTACGGTGTGAAGGTACCAAAAGTGGCTCTTGCTATTCAAAAAGCAGTCAAAGATGCTGTCCGTGATATGGCTGATGTGGAACTTGCTGCTGTTAACATCCATGTTGCAGGAATCGTTCCAGACAAAACACCAAAACCTGAGTTGAAAGATCTATTTAACGAGGACTTCCTCAATGACTAGTCCATTATTAGAATCTAGACGTGAACTTCGTAAATGCGCTTTTCAAGCTCTCATGAGCCTTGAATTCGGCACAGATATGGAAACAGCTTGTCACTTTGCCTACACGCATGACCGTGAAGATGCAGATGTGCAAATCCCTACCTTTCTTCTGAACTTGGTTTCTGGCGTTCAAGCTCAAAAAGACGAGTTGGATAAACAAATCAACCAGCACCTCAAGTCAGGCTGGACAGTTGAACGCTTGACCTTGGTCGAAAAAAACTTACTACGCTTGGGTATCTTTGAAATCACATCATTTGATACACCTCAGCTGGTAGCAGTCAATGAAGCCATTGAACTCGCTAAGAATTTTTCAGATCAAAAATCAGCCCGCTTCATCAACGGACTGCTTAGTCAATTTGTAACTGAAGAAAATGAATAATCGAAAAGGTGTTTGGTCTTCCAAGCACCTTTTACTTCGTCCTTGATACAGAGTCAGAACCACATAAAAACTAGAACTGACTGCCAGTTCTAGTTTTTGCGTATTCTGAGGTATTAGTATTTTCTAAATCGTTGATAGCGTTCTTCCAACAACGCTTCTAACGGTTTTTGCGAAAGTCTAGCTAGCTCAGCTTGGAGTTCTTTTTTGACATTCTTAATTAATTCTTTGCTAGAAAGTCCTGCTTCAGAAATCACCTTGTCCACCACGTCCATTTCTAGCAGTTCATGAGAAGTGATTTTCATCAGCTCTGCCGCTTCCATGGCACGAGTTCCGTCCTTCCATAGAATGGAAGCAAAGCCTTCTGGGCTGAGAATGGCATAGATAGAATTTTCCAGCATCCAGACACGGTCTGCAACTGCTAGAGCCAAAGCCCCACCTGAACCACCTTCACCGATAATGATGGCGATAATCGGAACTTTCAGATCACTCATTTCCATAAGATTGCGAGCGATAGCTTCCCCTTGACCGCGTTCTTCCGCTCCCACACCAGGATAGGCACCTGCAGTATTGATAAAGGTCACAACTGGACGGCCAAATTTTTCAGCTTGTTTCATCAACCGTAGGGCCTTGCGATAGCCTTCTGGATGTGGTTGTCCAAAATTCCGTTTGAGGTTGTCTTGCAAGCTCTTGCCTTTTTGGATACCAACCACTGTGACAGCTTGATCTCCAAGCCAGCCAATACCACCGACAACTGCACCATCATCACGAAAAGAACGGTCACCGTGTAATTGGATAAATTCATCAAAAATGCCTGTCGCAAAGTCCAAGGTTGTCAAGCGACTCTGCTCACGCGCTTCTCTGACTATTTTTGCAATATTCATCTAGGACACCCTCCATGCAATCTGACTAGGCTAGCAATCGTATCTGGCAAGTCTCTTCTTTTAACAATAGCATCCACAAAGCCATGTTCCAATAGGAATTCTGCCTTTTGGAAATCCTCAGGTAAGCTTTCACGAACCGTGTTTTCAATGACACGACGCCCAGCAAAACCGACCAAACTCTGTGGTTCAGCCAGAATAATATCGCCTTCCATAGCGAAAGAAGCTGTCACACCACCTGTCGTTGGATCTGTCAAAATGGTCAGATAAAAGAGACCAGCATTTGAATGGCGCTTAACTGCTGCAGAGATTTTGGCCATCTGCATGAGACTCATGATTCCTTCCTGCATACGGGCTCCACCAGAGGCTGTGAAGAGAACAACTGGCAATTGTTCGACAGTCGCATACTCAAACAAACGAGTGATTTTTTCACCCACAACCGTACCCATAGAAGCCATGATAAAGTTAGAATCCATAATCCCAAGAGCCACAGTCTGACCTTTAATAAGAGCTGTTCCTGTCACAACAGCTTCATCCAGACCTGTTTTTTCACGCATGGTTGCTAGTTTCTTTTGGTAACCAGGGAAATGCAAGGGATCCTTGCTTTCAATCCCCGTAAACAATTCCTTGAAGGTTCCCATATCAATCGTCAGAGCCAAGCGTTCTTGGGCAGAAATACGAAAGGTGTAACTACAGTGCGGACAGATACGCTCACTTCCCAGATCCTTCTGATAAATGGTATGCTTACAGCCTGGACACTGGGAAAATAATTCATCTGGAACCTCTGGCTTGGCTTGAGGTTTTTCCCTAACCGAACGATTGGGATTGATTCGAATATACTTATCTTTTTTACTAAATAGAGCCATTGATTCCCCTTTTCGGTTTAAACTCTTGAAGTCATTTTATTCTTTTTCTTGATATTTAGGTAAGAAGGTTTCCATCAAGAAGGAAGTATCGTAATCTCCAGCAATGACATTGCGATCTGAAATGAGGTCAAGCTGGAAATCTGCATTGGTCTGCACTCCTTCAATCTCTAATTCATAGAGGGCACGTTGCATTTTCATCAAGGCATCAAAACGATTTTCACCGTGAACGATGATTTTGGCAATCATACTATCATAATAAGGTGGAATAGTATAGCCTGGATAAACTGCTGAATCCACGCGCAAGCCAACTCCACCACTTGGCAGATAGAGATTAGTAATCTTACCTGGACTTGGAGCAAAGTTAAAGGCCGGATTTTCTGCATTGATCCGACACTCGATAGCATGACCGCGTAGGACAATATCTTCTTGCTTAACAGACAGAGGCTGACCTGCCGCAATGCGAATCTGTTCCTTAACGATATCTATACCTGAAACAAATTCTGTTACTGGATGTTCCACCTGTACACGAGTATTCATTTCCATGAAATAGAAATTGCCACTTGCTTCATCAAGCAGAAACTCAATGGTCCCTGCATTCTCATAGCCAACAGACTCTGCCGCTCGAACAGCAGCAGCACCGATTTCATGGCGCAACGTTTTTCCGATTGCAATCGAAGGACTTTCTTCCAAAACCTTTTGGTTATTCCGTTGAAGAGAACAATCCCGTTCCCCCAAGTGAATCACATTCCCGTGCTCATCTCCTAGGATTTGAACCTCGATGTGACGAGCTGGATAGATGACCCGTTCTATGTACATGGCACCATTGCCATAATTGGCCTTGGCTTCACTAGAGGCAGTTTCAAAGGCTGATACGAGGTCTTCTGGTTTTTCAACCTTACGAATCCCTTTACCACCACCACCTGCTGAAGCCTTGAGCATAACAGGATAGCCAATTTTTTCAGCAACAATTAAAGCTTCTTCAGAATTATGTACTTCTCCATCTGAACCTGGTATAACAGGCACGCCTGCTTTGATCATCTGAGCACGCGCATTGATTTTGTCTCCCATCATATCCATGACATGACCAGATGGACCGATAAACTTGATTCCCACCTCTTCACACATGGTAGCAAATTTGGAATTTTCACTGAGAAATCCAAAACCGGGGTGAATGGCTTCTGCCTCAGTCAAGACTGCAGCTGATAGAACCGCATTGATATTGAGATAAGACTCTGTTGCCTTGCCAGGACCGATACAAACTGCTTCATCTGCCAAAAGTGTATGCAGGGCTTCCTTATCAGCAGTTGAATAGACCGCTACCGTCGCAATCCCTAATTCACGCGCCGCACGGATAATACGAACCGCAATTTCACCACGATTGGCAATTAAAATTTTTCGAAACATGGAGAACCTCCTTAGTTCCCTATTGCAAAGGTAAGAGTACCACTGGCTGCAAGCTTGCCATCCACTTCAGCCTTTGCTTCAACCACAGCAATCGTGCCACGACGTTTTACAAACGTTGCCGTCATAACTAATTGATCACCTGGTACAACTTGCTTCTTGAATTTAACCTTGTCCATACCAGCGTAAAAGACTAGTTTACCTTTATTTTCAGGTTTTGATAACTCCAAGACACCAGCTGTTTGCGCCAAGGCTTCCATAATCAGAACACCTGGCATGACAGGGTATTGAGGAAAATGACCGTTGAAGAAGGGCTCATTAATGGTCACATTTTTGATGGCAACAATGGTATCCTCGCTCACTTCCAAGACACGATCCACTAGTAACATAGGATAACGATGGGGAAGGGCTTCTTTGATTCCTTGAATATCGATCATTTGATACGTACCAATCCTTTACCAAATTCAACCATTTCTTCGTTAGAAACGAGAATCTCCGTTACCACACCATCCTTAGGAGCTGGAATTTCATTCATGACTTTCATGGCTTCAATAATTACCAGAGTTTGACCTTTTTTGACACTATCACCAACTGAAACGAAGGCAGGTTTATCTGGTCCAGCAGCCAAGTAAGCCACCCCAACAAGTGGGCTCTCTACAAGATCTCCCTCAGCATCCACACTTGCTTCAACTGAAGCTGGAACTTCTTCTGCTACAGTTTCTGCTGGAGCAGATGTAGGAGTCAATGGATTTGGTGTTGCTAGAAGAGGTGCTGGAGCAACTTGAGGTGCAACTTCAGACACAAGTCTCGCTTCATTCTTGCTAAACTGTAACTCATCCGTCCCATTCTTATAAGAAAATTCTCTCAAACTTGACTGGTCAAATTGAGCCATCAAGTCTTTAATATCGTTTAAATTCATACTTATTTATTCTCCCAACGTTTGAAAGCAAGAACTGCATTATGGCCACCAAAACCAAAAGTATTTGAAATAGCGTATGGAATTTCTTGCTCCAAGCCTTGTCCATAAACGACATTGGCTTCGATATAATCTGATACTTCACTTGTTCCAGCTGTCATTGGTACAAAGTTATGACGCATAGCCTCGATTGTTACGATAGCTTCTACCGCGCCTGCAGCACCCAGCAAATGTCCTGTGAAAGACTTGGTTGATGATACAGGCACTTCCTTACCAAGAACAGCTACGATCGCACCACTTTCTCCTTTTTCATTAGCAGGAGTTGACGTTCCGTGAGCATTGACATAGGCTACTTGCTCTGGAGAAATCTCAGCTTCTTCCAAGGCTAGTTTAATGGCTTTGATAGCTCCCTGACCTTCTGGATGAGGAGAAGTCATATGGTAGGCATCACAAGTATTTCCGTAACCAACCACTTCAGCAAGGATAGTAGCCCCACGTTTTTCAGCGTGTTCAAGGCTTTCAAGAACCAACATCCCAGAACCTTCACCCATAACAAAACCATTACGGTCCTTATCAAATGGAATGGAAGCACGACTTGGGTCCTCTGTAGTTGAGAGAGCTGTTAGGGCTTGGAAACCAGCAATAGCAAAAGGTGTGATAGAAGCCTCTGAACCACCTACCAACATAACATCTTGGAAACCAAACTTAATGGAGCGGAAGGCATCCCCAATCGCGTCATTTGATGAAGCGCAGGCAGTGTTGATGGATTTACAAACACCATTTGCTCCAAAACGCATAGCAACATTTCCTGAAGCCATATTTGGCAAGGCTTTTGGAAGAGTCAATGGTTTTACACGTTTTGGTCCTTTTTCATTTAGGCGAAGCACTTGATCCTCAATTTCCTTGATTCCACCAATACCAGAGGCCACGATAACACCAAAACGATCCTTATCAAGAGCCTCTACATCAAGACCTGCATGATTAACAGCTTCTTGGGCCGCATACAAGGCGTACAAAGAATAGTTATCAAAACGATTGGTATCTTTTTTTACAAAGTATTTATCAAAAGGAAAATCTTGGATTTCTGCCGCATTATGCACATCAAAGTCACTGTGATCAAATTTTGTAATTTGACCAATTCCGATTTTTCCACTTGTCAAACTATTCCAAAATTCTTCTGGTGTATTTCCGATTGGAGATGTCACTCCATAACCTGTTACTACTACGCGATTTAGTTTCATCTTTTTTACCTCTAGCTTCTGCTACATACTGAGGCCACCATCAATGGCAACCACTTGACCAGTTAGATAATCTTGGCCTGCTAAAAATACTGTCAAATCTGCAACCTGCTCTGCCTGTCCAAATTCTTTCATAGGAATTTGCGCCAGCATGGCATCTTTTACCTTGTCCGATAGGACAGCTGTCATATCAGACTCAATCATTCCAGGTGCAATAGCATTAACCCTGATATTGCGATTGGCCACTTCACGCGCCACAGACTTGGTAAAACCAATCAAACCAGCCTTGGAAGCAGCATAGTTAGCTTGACCAATATTTCCCATCAAACCAACAACACTAGACATATTAATGATAGCACCTTTTCTGGCTTTCATCATCGGTTTCAAGACTGATTGTGTCATGTTAAAGGCGCCAGTCAGGTTAACCTTGAGAACTTTTTCAAAATCTGCTTCTGTCATCTTGAGCATGAGGGTGTCTTGAGTAATTCCAGCATTGTTGACCAAAACATCTACTGAACCCAGCTCTGCAATAGCACCCTCAACCATACGCTTAGCGTCTGCGAAATCGGACACATCCCCTGAAATAGGAACCACCTTGACACCATAGTCTGCAAACTCAGCGAGCAATTCTTCTGGGATAGCCCCACGACTATTTAAGACAATGTTGGCTCCTGCTTGAGCAAACTTGTGGGCAATGGCAAGACCAATTCCACGACTCGAACCTGTAATAAAGATATTTTTATTTTTTAGTTGCATTCTTTTCTCCTGTTTCCTCTTGTATTTATGGGAGAAGGGATTACTCGTTTTCTAGCAAGGCTTCCAAACTCGCCTGATCTTCAACAGTGGCTAGTTTAGCTGTCTTATCAATTTTTTTAACAAAGCCTGACAGAACTTTCCCCGGTCCAATCTCGATAAAGTTGGTTACGCCTGCTTCTTGCATAACTGCAATACTTTCATAGAAACGAACCGGTTCCTTGACCTGACGCGTCAAGAGTTGAGCGATGTCTTCTTTTTGCATGACAGCAGCTTCTGTATTACCAACTAGGGGACAAGTAAAATCTGAAAAACTTACTTGAGCTAGAGTTTCAGCTAGTTTCTGACTAGCAGACTCAAGGAGAGCGGTATGAAAGGGACCTGAAACCTTGAGAGGAATCAAGCGTTTGGCACCAGCTTCTTGCAAGAGTTCAACAGCTCTGTCAACCGCAACCACTTCTCCACCAATGACGATTTGTGCAGGTGTGTTATAGTTGGCTGGGGTAACGACTCCAAGTTCAGAAGCTTTTCGACAGGCTTCCTCAATGACCTCTACTGGCGTATTGAGTACTGCCACCATCTTGCCAGAGCCAGCAGGAGCTGCTTCTTCCATATAGGCTCCACGCTGAGCTACCAAGGCTACCGCATCTTCAAAATCCAAGGCACCACTAGCCACCAAGGCAGAATATTCTCCAAGAGACAAACCAGCAACCATATCAGGTTGATAGCCCTTCTCTTGCAATAAGCGGTAAATAGCAACCGAAGTCGCTAAAATAGCTGGTTGCGTATAGCGGGTCTGGTTAAGTTTTGCTTCTTCCGTATCAATGAGATGACGCAAATCGTAACCAAGCACCTGACTTGCTTGATCAATCGTTTCTTTGACAATAGGGTAGTGATCATAGAGATTCCGTCCCATACCTAGATACTGGGCACCTTGACCAGCAAATAAAAAGGCTGTTTTAGTCATTTCTTACAACTCCTGCCCAACGAGCGGCTTCTTCTTGTATTTTCTTAGCAGCACCGTAATACAAATCTTTTAGGATTTCTTCAACGGTTTCTTCTTTGGAAATAAGCCCCGCAATTTGACCTGCCATAACAGATCCACCATCCACATCTCCGTGGACAACTGCTTTGGCTAGGGCACCTGCTCCCATTTGTTCAAAGATTTCCAAATCAGGATTTTCCTGTTTAAAGGCATCTTTCTCAGCCTTTTCAAAATCACGAGTCAACTGATTTTTAATAGCGCGAACAGCATGTCCAAAGTGTTGAGCTGAAATCGTAGTATCAATATCTCTAGCTTTTAAAATCTTGGCCTTATAATTCGGATGGGCATTAGACTCTTTTGCAACGACAAAACGTGTTCCAACCTGAACAGCCTCTGCACCTAGCATAAAGCCAGCAGCAGCACCTTCACCATCCGCAATCCCTCCTGCAGCAATAACAGGAATAGATACAGCTGCCACCACTTGACGCACCAAGGTCATAGTTGTTAATTTACCGATATGCCCCCCAGCTTCCATTCCTTCTGCAATAACAGCGTCCGCACCAATTTTTTCCATGCGTTTAGCTAGGGCAACACTTGGTACAACAGGAATGACTGTAATCCCAGCTTCATGGAAGCGTTCCATGTATTTGCCAGGATTTCCTGCGCCTGTTGTCACTACCTTAACCCCCTCCTCGATAACGAGGTCTACAATATCTTCCACAAAGGGAGACAAGAGCATGATGTTGACACCAAAAGGTTTATCCGTCAATGATTTGATTTTATCAATATTTGCCTTGACAACTTCTTTAGGGGCATTCCCCCCACCGATAATCCCTAGCCCTCCAGCCTTAGAAACAGCTCCTGCCAAATCACCATCAGCAACCCAGGCCATTCCTCCTTGAAAAATAGGATAATCAATATTCAATAATTCTGTAATACGCGTTTTCATAGTGCCTCCATCGTTTCTTGCTTACGTAATAGTTCGATACTGTCATAATTTGACAATCAAACTATTGCCTAAACAAGAGGGAGCGGGTTTCCCTACTCCTTCTATTTATATTCTGTTTATTTTGTTTGCTCTTCAACGTAGGCAACCAAGTCACCAACTGTTTTCAAGTCATCTTCTGCTTCGATTTGGATATCAAAAGCATCTTCGATTTCTGAGATTACTTGGAACAAGTCCAATGAATCTGCATCCAAATCATCAAAAGTTGATTCAAGTGTTACTTCTGATGCGTCTTTTCCAAGTTCTTCAACGATAATTTCTTGTACTTTTTCAAATACTGCCATGATAGGACTCCTTTAAAATAAATAGTTTTTTATAACAATGTGTTCACCACATGATTACCTAAATTGTAAGAATGAGCGTGCCCCAGGTCAAGCCTCCACCGAAGCCTGATAAAAGAACAGTCTGGCTACCATCTAAGCGGATGAGACCTTGTTCTACACACTCTGAAAGTAAAATCGGGATACTTGCTGCACTGGTATTGCCATATTCCATCATATTGGCTGGAAGTTTGGCTCGGTCGACACCGATTTTTCTAGCCATCTTATCCAAAATACGGTCATTAGCCTGATGAAGTAGCAGATAATCCAAGTTTGTCGCCTCTATAGGAGATTCATCAATAGTCTGCTTGATAGACTTGGCTACATCCCGAATAGCAAAATCAAAGACTGCGCGCCCATCCATCTTCAAAAATGAATCTGCATTTTCTTGATCTGAAAACGGAGAATGCAAGCCTGAATGTCCATAAGTTAGACACTCGCTACGACTCCCATCGCTATTGAGACTCTCAGCCAAGAAATGCTCTTGCTCGCTAGCTTCTAACAAGACACCACCAGCACCATCTCCAAACAAAACAGCTGTTGATCGGTCTGACCAATCGACTGCTTTAGAGAGGGTCTCACTACCAATCACCAAGCCTTTTTGAAAGCGACCAGAAGCGATAAACTTTTCAGCAGTTGAAAGAGCAAATACAAATCCACTGCAAGCTGCTGTTAGGTCAAAAGCAAAGGCCTTATTAGCACCAATATTAGCTTGAACACGAGCAGCTGTAGAGGGCATCATCGAATCTGGAGTAATAGTAGCTAGGATGATAAAATCCAACTCCTCTCCTGTGATTCCAGCTTTTGCCATCAGTTTCTTGGCAACTTCTGTAGCCAAATCACTAGTAGATTCTGTTCTTGAAATATGTCTTTGACGTATTCCCGTCCGACTTGAAATCCACTCATCATTGGTATCCATAATCTGAGCCAAATCATGATTTGTAACCACTTGCTCTGGCACATAATGAGCAACCTGGCTTATTTTTGCAAAAGCCATTATCTCAAATCCTCCAAAAATTGATAAAGATTGGTCAAACCTTTGCTCATAACCTCCATTTCTTGCTTACTCATACCATCAATGATTTTTTCAACCATGGCCTTGTGGAAGCGTTTATGTAGCCTATGAACCAAGCGACCTTTCTTTGTCAAATGCAGATGCACCACACGACGATCATGTTCTGAACGAATGCGTTCAATGTAACCCTTACGTTCGAGATTATTCAAACTAGTCGTCACTGTCCCAAGAGTCACCATCAACTCTTTTGACACTTGACTTGGTGTCACATCTGGAACTTTTCCAATCACATCAATCGTATGCATTTCTTTGATGGAGATATCCTTGAAACGACTACCCCTCAAGCTAACTTCCTCAATGACGAGGACATTGTTAAATATAGATGTTAAATATTCATTAATTCGTTGGTAGTCCAATCTTTCCTTCCCTCCTTTTCAAAAAAACTTTTAGAATCAAAACATTTGACAAAAGAATTATATCAAAGTTCAAAGAATGGTGCAAGTATTTTTCTATTTTCCTGTAAATTTAGGTCTTCTTCTCTCCGAATGAGCACGCACTCCTTCTTTAAAATCCTCCGTTTGAGCTAGAGATTCTTGAAGGTTCAATTCCAAAGTTGCATACTCTTGCCAATCTTTAAATTGGCTCTCCCAAACCAACTTCTTGATGGCAGCATAGGAATTGCTTGAACCACGTCTTAATTTTTTAAGAAGCTGTTCTCTGGTCTTTTCTAGTTTGTCAGCTTCACAGACGCGATAAACAAGACCCCACTCCAGAGCTTTTTCTGCGGTTAAAGCCTCTCCTGTCATGGCTAGTTGGGCAGCACGAGTCACACCAATACTTCGGCTCAAGAGATGAATTCCTCCTGCATCCGGAGCCAAACCAACTCCAACAAATGCTTGTATAAATTTAGCCTTATCGGTCGCTAGACAGAAATCTGCGGCAACAGCCATATTTGCTGCAGCACCTGCAACAGCCCCATCAACTTCCATCAAAACAGGTTTTGCAATTTGCTTGATTTTATAAGAAATAGTATTGACCAATTCTGCTATTTTCGTCAATGATAGAATATCATCCTCATCCACTGCCCGCTTCATCTCTACTAAATCTCCCCCAACTGAAAAGACTTTGCCATTAGCATTAATCAAGATAAACTGTACAGCTGGATTCTCTTCCGCCAGAGTCAGTGCTTCTAAAATCTCCTCACACATAGGAATATGAAAACCATTCGCAACCTCAGGACGGTTCAAGGTAAGGATTGCCAAGTCCTCATCAAGCTGATAAATAATGTGTTCCATCGGGACTCCTTTTTATTTTATAAGCAGTTTATACTCTTCGAAAATCAAATTCAAACCACGTCAGCTTCGCCTTGCCGTACTCAAG
>NZ_DXLC01000217.1:0-3310 GCF_019414905.1 Streptococcus sp.
ACCCAGAAACGTGTGAAATTGGCTTCCATTTCCTGAATATCCTCAGCAATCAGTTCCAAGCCATATTCTTCGGCAGAACTTCTAGGTGCAATGGCCGCAAAGGGCTGGTCTGGATGTTCAGAAATAAAACGGGCCGCATAAGCTGTACTAGCTGTTACCTCGATTTGGGCCTCTGGATATTGTTCATCGATGAATTTCTTTCCTTGAGCCAAGGCCTGTGGATGTGAAAAAATCTTTTCAATCTTAGTATGTCCTGGAACCACCATCAACTGCTGATGAATAGGCTGAACGATTTCTGCAACTGCTTGAATGCGAGCCTGATGAAAAAGGTAGTCCAAGGTTTCATGAACACTACCCTCGATAGAATTTTCAACTGGCACCACAGAATAGTCCACCAAGCCTTGCTCATAGGCCTTGATGACATCTGTAATATTGGCAAAGGCCTGCAATTCCTCATGAGGAAAAGTTGTCTGCACAACGTGATGTGAAAATGATCCCTTGGGACCTAGATAAGCAATTTTCATCTCAGTTCCTCTATAATTTCCTCTGGGCTTAACTTGGTCACATCCAAAACCCGACTGGCTACTTCCTCATACCAAGCCTGTCGTTCTTGGAAAATAGCTGCTAATCCTTCCTTGCTATTATTTAGAAAAAGTGGACGCTGATTGTCCTTATCAGCTGCGATACGTTGGTAGAGGGTTTCAAAATCTGCTTTCAGGTAGATGTTATCAGAATTGGTCTTGAGTAAGTTGCGATTTCGCTGAGAAATGACTACACCTCCACCAGTTGACACGACTTGGTCTGTTTGTAGTAAATCAGCTAGGACTTCTGATTCTACCTGACGAAAGGCCGCTTCTCCCTTTTCAGCGAAAAAATTCGCAATGGACATACCTAAGCGCTTCTCTATCAGAGCATCCATATCAAGGTAATTAGGGTTCAAGCCTCTTGCAATGGTCGATTTTCCAGCCCCCATAAATCCTAGCAATACCTTAGCCATGAATCAAGTTCTCCAAATCATCAAAGAAACTAGGATAGCTGGTATTGATGGCTTCTGCACGGTCAAGATCCACCTCTCCATCTGCAACCAAGAGGGCTGCGATAGCTGTCATCATGCCGATACGGTGGTCACCAAACGTATTGACTCTAGCACCGTGAAGAGCTGATTTTCCTTTGATAATCATCCCATCTGCTGTAGGAGTAATATCCGCACCCATGCTATTTAAAGCGTCTGCCACAACCTGAATGCGGTCTGTTTCCTTGACCTTTAGCTCCTCAGCATCCTTGATAACTGTTACACCTTGGGCTTGAGTCGCAAGCAGGGCAATAATGGGCAATTCATCAATCAAACGTGGAATCAAAGCGCCACCAATCTCTGTTCCTTTCAAGTCAGAAGACTCAACAGTCAAAGTAGCAGATTTAGCGACTGGATCGATTTCAGTTATTTCCAATTTTCCACCCATGGCACGAATGACATCGATAATACCGGTACGCGTTTCATTAATACCTACATTCTTAAGCACTAGACGAGAATTTGGAACAATCAAACCTGCGACCAACCAAAAGGCTGCACTGGAAATATCTCCTGGCACGACAACCTTTTGTCCAGTCAGTTTTTGTGGTCCTTGGACTGTGATTTTCTTACCATCCACACTTAAATGGCCACCAAATTGTTGCAACATATCTTCAGTATGATTACGGGTGCACTCTTTCTCGATAATAACAGACTCCCCCTGAGCCTGCAAGGCCGCAAACATCAAGGCTGACTTGACTTGGGCAGAGGCAATTGGCAACTCATAATAAATAGGTCTTAGGTTTTTTGTCCCTTTTAAGTGAAGGGGAGGCAAGTCTCGCTCAGTTTGCCCTGAAATACTAACGCCCATTTTTTTCAGTGGAAGGGTCACACGATCCATAGGGCGTTTGGATAGACTGTCGTCTCCGAACATCTCTACTTCGAAGTCGGCCCCTGCAAGGACACCTAAAATCAGGCGAATCGAGGTGCCAGAATTTCCCATATCAAGGGCATTTTGCGGCGCTTTTAAGCCATCCATGCCCACACCTTGAATGGTAATAACCCCATCTTTATCCTCGATTTCAACACCAAGGTCACGAAAAACCTGCATGGTCGAAAGAACGTCTTCACCTCGCAGGATATCATAAACCTTGGTCTCACCCTCAGCCAAACTTCCAAAGATAATGGAACGATGGCTGATAGACTTGTCACCTGGAACGCGGATACTGCCATGTAAGTGGCGAATGTTTGTTTTTAGTTTCATATTGGACCTCATACTTGCAATACTTTTACCTATTTTATCATAAAAAGCCAGAAATTCCTTAAAAATTCCTGACTTTATGATAGTTATTTTCTTATTTTAGCAATTCTGAAACTGGTTCAAAAACAATTTTTTCAATGTCAGAAAGGTAAATCGCCAATTGTTGTTGCTTGGTAAAGAATTCTGACAAGAGGCTGTTCCCTTGAATCTGTTTACCAAAGCCTTCCATTTTCGCTTGGAAAGAAGCATCTGGCATTTGCCCTGTTTGTGCTAGTCTTTGAATTTCCTCTTGGAAGGCAACATATTCTGAAAAGATTTTGCTTGCCTCAGCATCTGCCGAAATCGCATCTTTAGCTGCTTTAACAGCCTTGTATTCTGGCAATTCGCGTAGACCGCGACTGAGTTCGTTTGCACTATCATAAATATTTGACATGATTTTCTCCTTATTTATTTCTTTTAAAATTAATAGTCACTCTGTGGTCTTTATTATTGTGCAATCACTTTTATATGACCTCTTGAATGTCCATTGCTTAATTCCTTATCTGGTATATACTCTATCTTCAAAGTTCCTAAATTAGAACCTGTTTTTATTTCATTTGACATAAGATTATCAAAATAGTTATTTATCTCATCATCAGATAAGGATGATTCAATCGATTTAACAATATCATGAAATACTTCTTTCATTCCTGCAACACCAGATTCACCATTTTCATTTGTCTGATTTATTGTTACATTGATTTTATCAGTATCATTTGCATGTAAAAGTTCCAGATAGTATCCGTAGCTTGATGCGAAATATTTTATTTTTATATTTCCTTTTTTGATATTTTCTAATGGGCTATTAGAATTTTGATTATAGCTATTGATAAACTCATTAATAATTCTATCGTCTACATACTTTGAATTAGTTTTCTCTGAACTTATTTCCTTGTTGGATGGTTCATTTTTTGTCTCAACACTGGCTTCTGAAGTAGTTTTCACATCTTTTTTAACAGTGTAAGCTCTAAGTAAGATAAAAGAAATAAAGATAATACCAA
>NZ_DXLC01000218.1:0-4215 GCF_019414905.1 Streptococcus sp.
GAGTCTCCATTGCACGTGCTGTAGCCAAAAATCCTAAAATCCTCCTTTGTGATGAACCGACTGGCGCCTTGGATTATCAGACGGGGAAGCAAGTCTTGAAAATTCTCCAAGATATGTCTCGTCAAAAAGGGGCAACAGTGATTATCGTGACCCACAATGGAGCTTTGGCGCCCATTGCTGATCGCGTGATTCATATGCACGATGCCAGTGTCAAGGATGTGTTGATTAACCAGCATCATCAGGATATTGACAGTTTGGAGTACTAGCATGATTAAACGAAAAGCTTATTGGAAGGACTTGATTCAGTCTTTCAGCGGCTCCAAGGGGCGTTTTTTATCCATCTTGACCTTGATGATGTTGGGGTCTTTAGCCTTAGTCGGTCTCAAAGTGACTAGTCCCAATATGGAGGCGACCGCAAATGCTTATTTCACAACTGCTAAAACCTTGGATTTGGCAGTCATGTCTAACTATGGCTTGGATCAAGCAGATCAAAAAGAACTAGAACAGATAGAGGGCGCAGAGGTCGAGTTTGGCTACTTGACAGATGTGACAATGAATAATGGTCAGGATGCCATTCGGCTGTATTCCAAATCAGAGCGAATTTCAACCTTTCAGCTAAGAGAGGGACGACTTCCTCAGTCCGACAAGGAAATCGCTTTGGCCAGTCATCTGCAGAGTCAATATAGCGTGGGACAGGAGATTAGTTTTAAAGAAAAAGAAGGTAGTCATCCCTCATTAAAAGACCATACTTTTACCATTACTGGTTTTGTGGATTCGGCTGAAATCCTCTCCCAGCGGGATATGGGCTATGCTGGAAGCGGAAGCGGAACTCTGACAGCATACGGGGTGATTTTACCTAGCCAGTTTGATCAGAAAGTCTACAATATAGCTCGTTTGAAATATCAAGATTTAGCAGGTTTAAATTCCTTTTCAGTAGCTTATGAAGAAAAATCCAAGCAACATCAGGAAGAACTTGAACAAGTTCTATCAGATAATGGCAAGGAACGTCTGCAAGTCTTGAAAAAAGAAGGGCAAGAGTCTCTAGACAAAGGCAAAGAAACCCTTGATAAGGCTGAGACTAATCTGCAGGAAGGTCAGCGTCGTTTAACAGCTGCTCAAGCTCGTTTACAGGCTCAGGAAAGTCAACTAGCCTTGCTTCCTCAAGCTCAGAGAGAGCAGGCTAATGCTCAACTCACCCAAGCCAAGCAGGAATTGGGTAAGGAAGAGGACAAACTAAAGCAAGCTGAACAAAGTCTAGCTCAAGAAAAGGAAAAATTAGCAAAACATCAGCAAGTCTTGGACGATTTGCCTGATCCCAAGTATCAGGTTTATAATCGTCAGACCATGCCTGGCGGTCAGGGCTACCTCATGTACAGCAATGCTTCAGCTAGCATTCGGGCAGTGGGCAATATCTTTCCTGTAGTTCTTTATGCCGTAGCAGCTATGGTGACCTTCACAACTATGACTCGTTTTGTGGATGAAGAGCGAACTCATGCAGGAATTTTTAAGGCCTTGGGCTATCGTAGTAAGGACATTATCGCCAAGTTTCTCCTTTATGGACTAGTAGCTGGGACTGTAGGGACAGCTCTAGGCAGTATACTTGGTCATTATTTGCTAGCCAGTGTGATTTCAAGTGTCATTACAAAAGGCATGGTGGTGGGAGAAACTCAGATTCAGTTCTATTGGACTTATAGCTTACTAGCTCTAGGTTTGAGTTGGTTGGCGAGTGTGTTACCAGCCTACTTGGTAGCTCGTAGGGAACTTCATGATGAAGCAGCCCAGCTTTTACTGCCTAAACCTCCTGTTAAAGGAGCTAAAATCTTACTGGAGCGCATCGGTTTTATTTGGCGTCGTCTCAGTTTTACTCATAAGGTAACAGCTCGCAATATCTTCCGTTATAAGCAGCGGATGTTGATGACAATCTTTGGTGTGGCAGGTTCTGTGGCCCTGCTCTTTGCAGGTTTGGGAATCCAATCCTCTGTAGCAGGAGTTCCGTCTAGACAGTTTCAACAAATCCAACAGTATCAGATGATTGTCTCTGAAAATCCTAGTGCGACCAATCAAGACAAAGCAAATCTAGAAGAAGTGTTGAAAGGGCAGGATATCCAAGCCTATCAGAAAATCTATTCAAAAACGCTAGACAAGGATTTCAAAGGCAAGGCTGGTCTTCAAACCATTACCCTTATGATGACAGAGAAGGAAGATTTGACTCCCTTTATCCATCTGCAACATCATCAGCAAGAGTTGACATTAAAAGATGGAGTTGTCATCACAGATAAACTTGCCCAGCTGGCAGGTGTCAAGGTTGGACAGACTCTAGAAATTGAAGGTAAGAAGCTAAAGGTCGCTGCTATTGCTGAGAACTACGTTGGTCACTTTATTTATATGAGTCAGACTGACTATGAGCAACTTTACGGACAGTTACCCCAAGCCAACACTTATCTGGTTTCGCTAAAGGATTCTAGTTCGCCTAGTATCGAAAGACAGGCCGGCTTACTTATGAATCAATCTGCGGTGTCCAGCGTTGTCCAGAATGCTTCAGCCATTCGACTCTTTGACTCGGTCGCTAGATCACTCAATCAGACCATGACCATCTTGGTCATCGTATCGGTTCTGTTGGCTATGGTTATTCTTTACAATCTGACCAATATCAACGTAGCTGAGAGAATCCGTGAACTCTCCACTATCAAGGTTCTCGGTTTTCATAATAATGAAGTCACCCTCTACATTTACCGTGAGACGATTGTCTTGTCCCTTGTGGGAATCGTACTTGGTCTGCTCTCAGGTTTTCATTTACACCAATTTTTGATTCAAATGATTTCGCCTGCGACCATTCTCTTTTATCCGCAGGTAGGCTGGGAAGTCTATGTAATCCCAGTGGCAGCAGTAAGCATCATTTTGACCTTGCTTGGTTTCTTTGTCAATTATCATCTGAGAAAGGTTGATATGCTTGAAGCTTTGAAATCTGTAGAGTAATACTCTTCGAAAATCTCTTCAAATCACGTCAGCTATATCTACAACCTCAAAACAGTGTCTTGAGTAGCCTGAGGCTAGAGTCTTAGTTTACTCTTTGATTTTCATTGAGTATAAGGTAGTTGTTTTTAGCTGATTGAACTTATATTTACTCGTAAACAAAAATCCTCCGTTTCAAAGAGTAGGGAACTCTTTGTGACAGAGGATTTTTTCTATAGGGCTTTAGCAGCTGCAATTGCGGCTTCGAAGTTTGGTTCAGAGTTGATATTATCCACGTATTCAACATAGCGAATCGTATTGTCAGTATCGAGGACAAAGACTGCGCGTGCCAATAGATGCCACTCATTGATTAAGAGGGCATAATCACGTCCAAAGGAATGGTCGAAATAGTCTGAGAGCATGATGGCATTTTCAATACCTTCAGCACCGCACCAACGTTTTTGGGCAAAAGGGAGGTCCATGGAAACAGTCAAGACAACTGTATTATCCAGTCCAGCCAATTCTTCATTAAAACGACGCGTTTGAGTTGAACAGATACCTGTATCGATAGAAGGCACGACACTCAAGACTTTTTTCTTGCCATCAAAATCAGCCAGAGATTTTTTAGAAAGGTCTGTTGTAGTGAGAGAAAAATCAAGCGCCTTGTCGCCGACTTGTAGTTGTTTACCTGTAAAGCTCACAGGATTTCCGAGAAAAGTTACCATAGGATACTCCAATCTTTTTTCTTCCATTTTAGCTGAAACAGCCGGAATTTTCCAATGATTTGACCGGAAATGTGTGCATAGAAAAAACGCCAGCTCATGTGAGAATGACGTTTTTCAGAGGCTTATACTCAATGAAAATCAAAGAGCAAACTAGGAAGCTAGCCACAGGCTGTACTTGAGTACGGCAAGGCGACGCTGACGTGGTTTGAATTTGATTTTCGAAGAGTATTATTTTGCCAATCCTTCAGCAATCTTATCAAGGTTGTATTTCATCATGTTGTAGTAGCTGTCGCCTTCTTTACCTTGTTCTGCGATAGAGTCAGTAAAGATTTGTGCGTAGATTGGGATGTTTGTGTCTTGTGAAACAGTCTTCATTGGACGGTCATCCACACTTGATTCTACAAAGAGTGAAGGAGTTTTTGTTTGGCGAAGTTTTTCAACCAAGGTCTTGATTTGGTCAGGAGTTCCTTCTTCTTCAGTATTGATTTCCCAGATGTAGGCACTTGGGACACCGTAGGCTTTAGAGAAGTATTTGAAG
>NZ_DXLC01000219.1:0-9037 GCF_019414905.1 Streptococcus sp.
TTATACCACAGTTTTAAATCTAATTTTACTAGATTCGATGGTTCTATCTATTTATTCGAAAAGGAAATGAATTGTGAAGATATTTTATCTCGTTTCAACTAAAATATGAGCTTGATCAACCAATTGTCCATCAACAGTCAGATTCAGATAGAGATCTAAGGTCTTATCAGCGGCAAAATACAGGGTTGGTAGGCACAAATCTTTTGTGCTTTCCCCTGCTTGGAATTGAAGGACTTGAATCTCGTCCTGATAGGCGACACCATGGACACCTGTCCCCGGTTGAATCGAAATCTTAGCCTCCAAAGGATTATTACTTTCGCTACGTTCAATCCTAAAATAAAGAGTCTCTCCCTTTGCTACAGCTAGACTTTTTTCTGCAAATGCTAGCCCCTGAACAACTACTTTTTGTGATAACCTCGGAGTTTTATAGAGTGAAATCTTGGTCAATACAGGCTTAGATTGCGCCTCGGTAATCATCACGCGCACCTTCTGTGCCTCTACTAGCGAACCTCGCAAGAGACGCTTATGACCAACTGTGAAGCCCGTACCAAATTCTTGCCAGACGCCGTCCACCTCTACTTGCACATGAAAAGCAGCGATTCGTTGCCCCAGCTTCAAATCTTCTCTTAACTCAAGAACATCGAAAGTTTTAGGCGCCCCTAAGTCTAGTTCTAGTTGGATGGGCAAGTCTGCATCGCTTGCCCATGAACTAGTCTCAAGACCGTCTGTCAAATGGCGACAATCAAAGTCTGCGGAAAGTGCTGGACCAGATACCTTAGCTCCCAGAGTCAAATCTTCTTTATAGAGCTCATTGCGATAGGCCGCAAATTCATAGAGGCGTTCAATATCCTTTGCATCAAAGAGCCCATCTTTATTCGGCGGAATATTGAGTAAGAGAGGTGTGCCTCTCCCCACTGAGTGAAAATAGATTTCGACCAACTCCTCAAGTGACTTAGGATCCTGCTCTTCATGGTAGAACCAGCCCGGCCGAATGGAAACATCTGCCTCACCGATTGAGAAAATCGTGCCTGAAGGATCCCCATGCTGAAGATAGCCCAACTCTGCTTCTGTCCCTAATTTTTCAGGATTCACCTTTTGCCACAGGGGATTACCTGCGTACCCTCGTTCATTGCCAATCCAGCGAATGCTGGTGCCTTCTGTTGAAAAAATCAAGCAATCGCCCTGAAGCTCACGAATGGTTTCAAACCATTTTTCAAATTCATAATTAACCTTTTGAACGCCCTCTCCTCTGGCACCATCCATCCAGATCTCAGCAAATTTCCCTCCATTGCCATAGGCAGGATTTGATAAAATTTCCTTCAGCTGAGCCAGATAATAGGCATTATAGTCCGCTTCTCGGTCCACATGATAGAGGGGGCTTTGGGCGTCCCACGGCGATAGGTAGACCCCCATATCCATATCAAACTCTGTGGCAGCTTGGGATACTTCAAGGAGCAAGTCCCCCTCTCCATTCCTCCAAGGACTGGCCTTGACCGAATAATCTGTGTGAGCTGTCGGATAGAGGACAAAGCCATCGTGGTGCTTGACCACCAAAATCAACTTCTTAAAACCCGTTTCTTTGAGCACGCGAACCCACTCACGCGCATCTAACTGTGTCGGGTTAAAGCGTTCAGGATCCTCCTGACCTGTCCCCCATTCCTGATCATAAAAGGTATTTGGCCCAAAATGGATAAATGCTGCTAGTTCATCCTCTAAATAAGCTAGCTGGGCCTGACTAGGCAAGGGCCCATGCGGTTTTATTTCTCTTACCATACTACTTCCTATCTACACTTTTCTTTACTTTTTTGGCATATACTTGCAATTCGGTTAAGGCTAGGGGACTAGTCAAACTTTCAAATCGAAGACGAAGGGCGTAAGTCTTCACCTTATCAAATTCAAAACGAAGCTCTTCATCCTTGTCACTTGACACTTTTCGGATGCCTGATACAGGGCGCCAATTCTCCTCTTGTTTGAGTAGAGAATCCTTGTCCAAATGGTTGGGAGTCCGAGGCAAGGCAGGCTCATTCCCTACATAATAATCGATAAAGGTCGGCTCAACGGCCACATATTCTTGATTTTCAACATAATACAAGGTCAGGTTATCCACAAATCGCGGTTTTAAAATCCCTGCATCTCCAAACAGAATACCCACGCTGGCTTGCTCTGACTTGGCAATCCAAGTATTGGCTGTCGATTTCTTCCGAGCAATAACCTTGTCATTGAGATATGAGGCTGGGTGATTCGGCTCTGAATGGGAAGCAAAGACCAGAGGCAGGTTGGATCCTGTCCACTGATCGGAAATAACTTCCCCATCTACACTGACATCTGTCACATGAATGGTGACTGTTGCTGGCAACTCACAGCCCGCTACTTGTCCTGTGAGCACACTTTCTCCTACCTGAGCATAGACTTGAGGTTCGAGTCCATCCCAAGTCACCTTGGCCGTATCTCTTCTGCCATCTGATAAGACTAGCTTGACTCGATCTGGTAAATGTGGGACTTCCTTGACAAGCGTCCAAACCTTTTCAGGCTCAATAGCGCAAATCCCTTGGACACAAACCTGAGCAGAAGCCTTTATATCCAGCCCCTCAAGATGACCAGATACCGTAAATTTATGAAAGCTTGCTATATCTTCTTCGGAGATTGCCTCCCAAACAACCTTGACTCGTTTTGCACCACCGAACTCATAGTCCACCAAAACTGAAGATGGCAGCTGTGGATAAGTTCCCTTAGCTGTATACAAGCGAAGTGATCGTACAGAAACTGCCTGCCCTAGTGAGGTATTTTCTGCCACCTGAAAATGAGTTTGATAGGCCTTCCCTTGATAAAAGGCGCGAATAGCCAAGTCCCCTGCAGACAAGCAATAAAGCACTCCCTGCTTGATAATGGCGTGGGCACTACCACTCGTCTCCCAAATCACTTCACTATTCCCCACCTTGTTCACAGGGTTATCCACAGTTTGTGGATAAAGTCCAATAGCTGGGGAATCTCCTTCTTGTAATCCGGCCTGCTTGTCCACTCGAATCTCAAATAAGCGCTTATTTCTCACTGGTTGGGTAGCCAAAGCCTCTCCCACTAAGATATCAAAACTTGCTGGCTCTAGCCCTCTGGCACTGGCTTTTACTCTTACGTGACCTGCCTGATCTAAACTCTGAATCAAAAGGACACCTCTGCCATGAAAGGCTTGCCGCTTAAACCGACCATTTTTCTGAGCCTGGTAACGTTCACGACTAGCCTGCCTACCATTATCCACACCTACAATACGAGCAGGGCCTTCAATTTTAAAATGAAGCTGATTGGAAGCACTCGGTACCCAATTTCCATCCTTGTCCAATACATCAAAATAGAGATAAAGGAGGTCTTGCCCATCTGGCTCCAGTTTTGTTTTCTCGGCATGTAACCCGATTTTGGCTGGCTTACCTGCAGTCACCACCCTATCTTCTGCCACAATCTGACCTTGATAATCATAGGCTACAGCATGCAATTCTCCTGGTTGATAAGCCAAACGCCATTCGAGATAAAGTTGTTCAGAACTTGCTCCCTCTTGGTATTTTCTACCATCTGAAGTCCATTTTTCCTGAAAATTCTTTCTGCCTTGGGATTTTCCATTGAGAAATAGCTCTACTGAACCAGCATTTGAATACACTCGAACAGGGATATCCCCACACTTATCCACAACTTGTTGATAACTCTTGTGGATTTCCCAATTCCAGTGGGGTAAGATATGAACCATGGGATGCTGATCTAGGTCCAACCACTGACTTTGATAGAGATAATAGTCATTTTTAGGAATCCCTGCCGTATCCACGATCCCAAAATAGGAACTCTTTACAGGCGTATCATTTTGATTGTGCCAAGGAGTCGGCTCACCGATATAGTCCACTCCTGTCCAGATAAACTGACCTGCATAGTCCAGCCGATTCCTATCTGCTATCCAAGAAGTTGTCGCTGTCTTCCCCCAAGGAACCCGATCATTGCCATAGTCCGACTGTTCAAAATTCCGCACGCGACGATTATCCCCAACCCATTCCTTACCTGGGCGAAAATAGCTATCACGCGTCCGTGTAGCCGATGAAGTTTCAGACCCGTAAAGTCGCCACTTGGGATGTCTTTTGCGAATCCCATCAATATTGTCTTCCGAGTAATTCAAGCCCACCACATCCAGCAAATCAGCAATCTTTTCATGACCTCCAGAACCATCTCCAAAGCGGAACTGATCCATTCCCATGGTCACAAAACGGCTATCATCAACCTCCTTGACTCTTTCTAGCAAGCGTTTGATAGTCTTCAATGAATGAGCATCGCCATTTGCTTCGCTGACTTCATTTCCCAAGGACCACATAAAAATCGCTGGATTGTTGTTGCCACGCTCAATCATAGTGCGCAAATCGTAATCTGACCAGAAATCGCCTGCTTTCGCTTCTGGGTGAGTCGCTTCTTCCTCAAAAAAGCGACCATAATCATATTCTTTCTTGCCTCCATACCAGGTATCAAAGGCTTCTTCTTGGATAAGTAAGCCCATTTTGGCAGCCACATCCAGCAAGATACTACTGGCTGGATTATGCGTGATTCGAATCGCATTGACCCCCATTTCTTTCATCTGACGCAAGCGTCTCTCGGCAGCTGACCTATTTTCCACAGCTCCCAGCGCTCCATAGTCATGGTGCAGACAAACCCCATGAATCTTCAACCAGCGACCATTTAGAAAGAAGCCCTTATCCGCTTGCCAATCCATATAACGGTAACCAAAAGTCTCCTCTTCTTCATCAACCAAAATGCCATTTTTGTAAAGGCGAGTTTTCAATTGGTAAAGGTAAGGATGGTCAATATCCCAAAGCAAAGGTTGAAAAATTGATATGGCTTGTTTGAAATGATATTTTTCCCCAGACTCAATCATTACAGAATCAGTCTCCTGCCAGTCAGAAATACGCTGTCCCTCATACCAGATACTCTGCTCCAAATACACCGACACAGACTGAGGCCCATCATTTGAAACCTTGCTTTCAAGCTGGGTTTCCACCCACGATTGTCTTTGTTCCTTGAGCTTGGGACTTTTTATCTTACTCCCATACAAATCCAGATGTACCGAATCTGTAATCAATAATTTTACTTCTCGGTAAATACCGCTACCAGAGTACCAACGACTGCTAGGTTGCTGATTTTCCACAAAAACCGCAAGCTGGTTGGCAGTCCCGTCATTTCTTAGATAAGGCGTGATATCATAAGAAAAGGGTGTATAGCCATTGGGATAATAGCCTAGCACTTGCCCGTTGATATAGACTTGGGCATTCATGTAAACCCCGTCAAACAACAAACGCACCGATACAAGACTGGCATCTTCTTCCAAGTAAAACTGCGTCCGGTACCAAGCTTGACCACCATTTAACTGACCACCCTCATTTTGCGCTGGCGAATACTGGTCAAAATCATTGTAAATACTCCAGTCATGTGGCACTTGAATAGCCTGCCAATTTTCCCTCTGAAAATCCGACGCCAAGGCTTCTTCTTTCCCCACCTCCTGACTAAAAAACCAGTGATGCCGTAAAACTTCTTCTCTTCTCATACAAGCATTCCTCTTTAAACGATTCAATTTACTTGACTATAGCACAAAACAAAAGCGCTTTCAAGACTTCCTCTATCACTCCCTAAATCCTCAGAAAAGATTCTATAATTTGTGGAAAAGTCTGAAAATCACTCCATATTCAATCAAACTGTAATTTGCAATAAACAATACAAACCTCAAAAGAGACCAAAAAACACCCCTCTGAATGTTCATTCCAGAGAGATGTTCCTTTTGTCTTAGCTATTGTAAATCGATTGTCTAAAGTCATCTGAATCTTTGAGGTAAGCTTTATAAATCACTTTTTTCAGTTTTTGAACGGGAGTTTCGATAAATTTAAACTTTTTAGCCGTTGTATTTCCTGCTTTTATCTGAGCAAGTTCTTCTTTAACAGCTTTATTCATAAGCTCTTGTAATTTTTCTTTACTATCAATCACTTCTTCTTTTCCGTTGTAATTTATAGTAATTCGTTTTAACTTACCTAATTTCTCAACACGCTCAGTTATTTGCTCTTTTTTGAAAGCTGCGTAAGATTTTCCTAAAATGTTATCAAAAATATATTTATCAGATAACGGTTTGCCTTCTTCTTCAGCTTGTTTTTTAAACTGATTTGACACATAAGGTACAAATCCTTCATAATAGCCCAAAGCAGCCATCAATTCAAAGGCTTGTTTTCTAAAGGTGATGTCCCCACTCATACCAGAGTCATTTTGACTAACACCATAAATGGTATCAAACATATCAACAGTATAGTAACCGTTTGCTGCAATCTTACCTTTATCTGAAAAACCAGCAATGATATAACGGTTGACCATGATATGATTGTCAATCAAACTATCAACATCTGTCAATTTTTTGGCATCTTCTAAGTTAAGAGTTTGAATCTCCTCACTCTTATGAGTCGGTTTAACTGCTGGATTACGGTAATCTACCCAAGTTCTAGAACCTGTTGAAGTGATTGGCGTTATTTTTTTGAAATAACTCATCTTGTCTTCTGCAGATAAGTCTTTACTTGCCTCTGCTTCTAGGTAATCTAGAGTATAAAGGACATCAAAACTTCCCTTCATGTAAGATTGCAAATCTTCTGCCGTTTTAAATCGATCAGGTGTTTTATTGTAAAATCCATTCTTATCACTCTCATCATATACAAAGTTGAGATTGAAATAAGTATCCTTTTCTGGATTATAGGAGTTTTCAAAAATACCACGCGCATAAAACTCTGCTCCTGTACCATCTCGACGACCGTGATTATTAAACAAGACCGTTCTATCTAGTAAGTGCGTCATTTCATGAGAATAAGTAGCTGAACCTCTATCATCCAGAACTCTATCTATAAAGTAACGGACACCTAATCCATTGGCCTCAGCTCCCACCTTACTTACTGGAGAATAGTAATTCATAGGAGTCATAAACTGGTCGACCCCCTTATCAGCTCCATTACCAGTAGCTGGTGACCAAGTGCTATCAATCTGGGCATTCAGATCACTTGTATATTTCTTCATCGTATCAATAATCAAACGATTTGTCAGCAACTTATCACGATTTTCTGGTTTTGTTATACGATAAAGAGTATCAACATAGTTGGCTTGTTGTACAGCCGCCTTTTCAATTAAAGACTTGACTCTAGCAAGCTCAGCCTGATACTTAGTTGGATTAGACTGGGCAAGAGAAGTATCTATATAGGAACCAATATTACCATAAGTAATCGTCGCCATATTACTAATCACGTAAACATTTGGTTCTTTCACATTCAAAAGTCCCAAAATAGCAGCCATATTAGCCTCTTGTTTACGAGGATCCTTTTCCCCAGCTGTCAACTTGCTATACAACCCGACATGCGCTGAAGGATTTTCCTTAGATGGTTTTTCAACAATCATAGCTTGGCTAGATTTTTTAAGCCAGGTATCCGCATCATCTGACGTAAAGAGTTGGCGATTGCTGTCTAAAAATTCCTTCAAACTAGCCTTACCTGTAATAGTAGATAAATACTTTGTAAATGTTTGAGGACTATTGGTCAATTTCATCTCTTCATAAGACATGGATCCTAATTTTTTCAAACTATCCAAGGCGGTCATTGTCTTATTGCCAAATGAGCTTGGATTAAAGGCCAGAATATCACGAATATTCGTGTCCCCAAATTGAATATTATAAAAACGATTGATATAAGACAGTCCCAACAAAATCTGCTCTTTGTATTGCTCAAGCTCTTGTTTGACCTTGCTGCGATTTTTAGGGGTATCTCCTATAATTCCCAATGTATGCGAGGCTATCTTTTTGAAACTTGACTCAGCTTGCGTCTTCGTCTGATCAAAGCTTTCTTGAATTGACAGTTTTTGAAGATACTCTGTGCGCAACATATCTTTGACTTCTTGGTCAGTGATATTTGGGTGTGTTTTTCTGAGCGCAATTCTCTTTGTTATAATATCTCGAGGATCATAGGTAGGCTCTAACTGTGCTTTTAGTTTACTGTCATGTAAGAAATCTACTGATCTCACGCTTGTGGTCAGAGCAGACACATCCACAGCATCTTCTCTCTCACTATTAGCCGGAAGTAAGTGTGGTTTATCCTCCTGACTACCAACTAAAACAACTCTCGGTTTCATTAGTTTTGTTATTTGACTCGTTTCTTGAGAATTAACCAATTCACCAGTTTGTTCATTGATAGCGTAGGTTCTGGTAAGTGTATTCTCACCAACTTCACCCTCAGATGCTACCTTTTCTATATTTTTAGCAAGTGAAGAATCCTCTCTTCGCTCCTCAGTAACAGCAATCGGTTGTATTACTTTTTCCACATTACCAACTTGAATCACTTTATCGACTGCTGGATTTACTTGTCTAGTAGTATCAGATACCGTCACCTGACCTGTTGCCTTGTCTAGTTGATAAGTCGTCCTAGTTTCCACCGAACCATCATGCCCTGCAACCGCTACTTCCTGTCGTCTGAACTCCAAAGCAGGATTCACTTGGTAAATCGTTTTATGAGATAGGACAGTAGTTTCAACACTCGGTTTAGTTCCAACTTCTACAACTTGATCAACTTTGTTAACTACTATTTTGACAGTTTTATTCTCAGAAATATTTCCACTTGCTTGATCTTTAGTATAGGTAGTAGTAACTTGTTCTTGTCCCTCAACACCCGGAATTTTTACTCTTGTAACGCCGTGGTCTAGTTTCTCATTCTTTTCATAAACGGTTTCATAAGGAACAGCTTTGGTCTCCACTTTGGTCTGAGGAAGTTGAGTGTCTTCTTTGTACTCTGGGAGAGCCTCCTGTATCTCAGGCTCACCGGAAACGCCACCTTCATAAGACGGAAGAGATGGCTCTACCGAAGGATCGCCGGAAACACCACCCTCATAAGAAGGAAGGGACGGTTCCACCAAGGATTCACCAGAAACACCGCCCTCATAAGACGGAAGAGATGGCTCTACCGAAGGCTCACCGGAAACACCGCCTTCATAAGACGGAAGCGCTGGTTCT
>NZ_DXLC01000219.1:9137-27340 GCF_019414905.1 Streptococcus sp.
AAGGCTCACCGGAAACACCGCCTTCATAAGACGGAAGCGCTGGTTCTACCAAGGACTCACCGGAAACACCGCCTTCATAAGATGGAAGGGACGGTTCCACCAAGGATTCGCCGGAAACACCGCCCTCATAAGACGGAAGAGGTGGTTGGACTTCCGGGGCTAGGCTTATACTATTTTCTTGAGGTTCCTTCTCTTTTGCCCCGACCAAAATCACCTGAGCAACTGGTTCACGAAGCACTTCTCTCCCTACTTCATTTCGCGTAACAATACCATCGACAACCCTTACTTCTGTTAAGATTCGTTCTTGTCCCTTGGCACCTTCTATAGAAATTCTTTTTTCTCCCTTAGCCAGAGTTGGGTCAGACTGAAATTGAGTTTCAAACTCTATCTCCCCTATCCTAACTTCCAGTTCTGGCTTGTCTTCAATAACAGTTTTCATTCCTTCATCTGGTACTTTTTTAGACTCAATATTCATACTTTTTTCAGAAGTTGGATTTAAAACAGGCTCAACTGCGTAAGATGGTTGAGGAGATTGCACAAGATCTTTAGTCGAGCTAAAATGAGATGCAGTCTGTGGTACAATCTTCTTAGACTGAGATTCTGAACTTTCCTCCTTTTGAGATAATGCTGGCGACTCTACCTTATCAACAGAAAGTTCCTTGCTAGCACTATCTCTTACCAAATAATATCCCGTAAATTCATATCCTTGAACTCTTTCAGGACTTGGTAGAAACTGACCTTCTACCCTTTTAACAAGGGCTGGTTGCAATTCTACCAGATTTTCGAAAGCAGAGATGGATGCTCCCCAGCCACCAACAGCAAAGACTGTCACAAGAAAGTAAGACGCTCCCTTTTTTCTCTTGATTAAAGTGAAGGAAAGCAATAATAATCCTGCTCCCAAGATAAACATCTCATCATTAGAAAACAGACCTGTTTCTGGTAATCTTGTAGCCAATTTTCGATAGACAAAATAGTATTCTTTTCCCTCTTTTACCTCAATCTTATTTTCTTCAAACCATTGCAACTCAGATTTCAGCTTTTCAGGTAAATCCTGCTCATCCAAGTAATGACTTGAAATTAGTGTTGAAGTCGTTTCTGTAGCCTGTACGGGTTGAGCCCCCATACCAGCAAAAAATAAACTCGTTCCTAGCAAGACCGAACAAGCTCCTATTGTATATTTTCTCAAAGAAAAACGCTGCTTTCTCTCAAATTGAAATTCTTTCATCCCATATCCTATCATTCATTATTACTGTATATTTAGTATATCAGAAATAGTTTGTATTCACAAATCTTTCTAGTTATTCCCTTATCACTCCAAATTAAGGGGGACAACATACAATAATTTTTATTTAATACTCTTCAAAAATCAAATTCAAACCACGTCAGCTTCGCCTTACCGTACTCAAGTACAGCCTGCGGCTAGCTTCCTAGTTTGCTCTTTGATTTTCATTGAGTATAAATGTATATCAATGTTCTTTGCTTTTCTTAACAAATGCAATGCAAAAAGAGCCTGTTGCCAAGCTCTTTAGTCTATTATTTCTTCTCAGCACGGAGGGCTGACAAGATTTGTGTACGGATATCATCAACACCATTTGGCGTATTTGGTAAAAAGATAGTCTGGTTTCCTTTAGAAGCAAAGGTATTCAAGGTATCCAAATACTGGTTGGTCAAGAGGATGGACATGATTTGTTCTTCCGTCATGCCAACATTGGCTTCCTTGAGTTCGGTGATAGACTCTGCCAATCCATCCACAATCGCCTTACGTTGTTGGGCAATCCCCACACCATGGAGGCGGTCTTTTTCTGCTTCGGCTTCAGCTGCAGTGACGATTTTAATCTTGTCGGCTTCCGCTAATTCTTGCGCTGCGACCCGCTTACGTTGCGCCGCATTGATTTCATTCATGGATTGCTTGACTTCTGCATCTGGTTCGACCTTAGTAATCAAGGTTTTCACGATAATATAGCCATAAGTAGTCATTTCTTCTGCTACTTGGTGTTGAACTTCAAGGGCAATCTCATCTTTTTTCTCAAACAATTCATCCAAGGTTAATTTGGGAACAGAAGAGCGAAGAGCATCTTCGATATAAGATTTAATCTGAGATTCTGGACGCATGAGTTTATAGTAGGCATCTGTCACGCTCTGCTCATTGACACGGTACTGAGTCGCCACATTCATCATAACGAACACATTGTCCTTGGTCTTAGTCTCAACCACAATATCGCTTTGCAACAAGCGCAACTGAATCCGCGCTGCAATCGAGTCAATTCCAAAAGGCAAGCGAATATGAATACCGCTATTGGCAACCTTTTGATATTTCCCAAAGCGTTCAATAATCGCCACCGACTGCTGACGAACCACATAAACTGTACTCAGTGTGACTATCACCAATAGGAGCACACAAACCACCACAAAAATCATCAAAAATGTTGCCATTATCGTGACCTCCATTATTATTTTTCCTGTATTATAGCACATTTAAAGAAGGCTGTGTAATTTTTACTGCGATTTTTCCTGAAATGTCAATAATTAGAGGTGAAACTACATTTCAAGTTAGTAATCGCTTTTTTCATTACATTAACTTCTATAGAATCTACATCAATGGTCAGGGAATAACTTGCCTTAACTTTTCTCTCGTGCTATACTATTTATTGAAATGAATAAATAGGAGATATTTCATGAAAACAGCAAAAACTACTGTTACAATCCTTTCTGCACTTGCTTCTGTCGTCTTATTGGCTAGTTGTGCAACAAAGTCCACAGAAACACAGAAAAACAATAATAGCTCATCTGATAATCAGATTACATTGACATATGACCAACTACGGTCAAGAGAAAACACTATGTCAACCCTTTGGTATCAAAAATCAGCTGAAACTAAAGCTTTATACATACAGGGTTATAACGTTGCAACAAATCACCTAAAGGAATTGCTCAAAACAGAATCAGACAAACCTTACTCTATCGTTTTAGACTTGGATGAAACTGTCCTAGATAATAGCCCTTATCAAGTACAAAATGTCAAAGATGGTACAGCATTCACACCCGAAAATTGGGATGTTTGGGTTCAAAAAGCTGCAGCAAAAGCTGTCCCAGGCGCCAAGGATTTTCTTCAGTTTGCTGATCAAAACGGTGTCCAAATCTACTATATTTCTGACCGCTCAGCTAATCAAGTAGATGCTACCATTAAAAATCTTGAAAGTGAAGGAATTCCTGTTCAAGGACGTGATCATCTCATGTTCTTAGAAAGTGGTGTAAAATCCAAAGAGGGTCGTCGCCAAAAAGTTCAAGAAAAAACAAATCTTATCTTATTGTTTGGTGATAACCTCGTAGACTTTGCAGATTTTTCTAAGACTTCTGAATCTGACCGTGATAAACAACTTGAAGAATTGCAAAAAGAATTCGGTGAAAAATTCATCATCTTCCCAAATCCAATGTACGGATCATGGGAATCAGCTGTATACGGTGGTAACAAACTAGATGCTAAAGGTCAAGTAGAAGAACGCCAAAAAGCCTTGCAAGGTTTTGATAAATAAAACAAATAAGCTGATTCTACATAAAATTAGGCTAACTTACAATCTTCAAAAAGTGGATAGGAAGGAATTCTGATAATCAGAAAACTTTCCTATCCACTTTTATAATTGATATAACATCAAGCTTTTATACATCTGATACATTTTCTGATTTTAAATATAGTAGATTGAAATATGGTAAGAAATAGACCGAATGACTAGCCTATAAACACCCGTTAAATCGCTAAGATACGTAAAAAAAGCCCTTAACTACTGCAATAGTTAGGGGCTTTGGTGTTCTAATGAACCTTATACACTAACAACATTCTAGCATATAAGCCCAGATATTTCAAGAGTTTTATTTATTTTATATTTTTAAAGTTTTGTAAGGTCTATAGTGAAGTTAGCCATCTAGTACCCCAAAAACCGACTAGCTCCTATGAACTAGTCGGTTTCTCATCAATGCGCCAACATTTCTTGGGCGATTTCTTGTCCAGATAGGTTATCTGGGTAATAGGTTGGCCAGTTATCCATTTCTTCAAAGAGGGCTTCTTGGCTTGTGCCTCCAAAGAAGATATGGAAATGTTCTGCCTTAACTGGGGCTATATTGTGATCACTAAACTGAACATATTTGAACTGTCCAGCATCCGCATCTGTCGCTTCAAAGAGGAAGCGCACGCCACGATTGCCTTTCTTGTAAGTCAAGATTTTCTTACCAACATACTTGTAGGTGAATTTCTTACTTTGTCCACCTTGAACAAATTCCATAGTGTTATCAGTGATGTTAATCTTAGTCACATCTGTCTGATAGCCTTTTGTATAGTAGGCCTTGTACTCAGCCTGAGTCATCTTACCAGTCAACTTAGCCTTGTAGTCAAAGACCTGATCAAAAGTTCCATCTTCAAGGAAAGGATAGACTGATTGCCAGTTACCTGCATAGTCACTCAAAGTGCGGTCCTTGACGTCTGCATCCTCAAAGTAACCATTTTGAACTGTCTTGGTATCCTCTGCCTTTTCAGGCTCGATAGCTGGACCTTCTTGGTCTGTTGTTTGTTTCAAAGCTTTGAGGTTTTTCTCCATGATAGAGATGTAATTTTCTCCAGCCTTGGTGTCCTCTTCTGTCAGACTTTCTAAAGGATTAAGGACATCTGTTTTGACACCTGCCTCTTTTGAAAGTGTGTTAGCAAGGGCTTGTGAGGCATTTTCTTCAAAGTAGATATAGGCAATTTTATTTTTCTTGACGTACTCTGTCAATTCTGCCAGACGTGCAGCTGATGGCTCTGCATCTGGAGAAAGTCCTGAGATAGCGACTTGTTTGAGCCCATAGTCTAAAGCGAGATAGTTAAAGGCTGCGTGTTGCGTTACAAAGCTCTTTTGTTTGGCTTGAGACAAGCCTTCTGCATAAGCCTTATCCAAGGCTTGTAATTTTTCGATATAGGCAGCAGCATTCTTCTCAAAGGTATCTTTTTTATCCGGATAATCTGCTGATAGGCTATCACGGATGTGCTCTACAAGTTTAATAGCACGAACTGGTGATAACCAAACATGGGGATCGTACTCATGGTGATGGCCTTCTTCGCCATGATCATGGTCTCCCTCTTCTTCCTCACCACCTGGCAAAAGCAACATATCGCCTGTCGCCTTGATGGTTTTGACCTTTTTCTTATCCAAAGTATCTAGTAATTTAGGAACCCATGTTTCCATGTTTTCATTTTCATAAACGAAGGTATCTGCGTCTTGGATTTTGGCAACTGCCTTGGCAGACGGTTCATATTCGTGAGGTTCTGTACCAGCACCGATGAGGAGTTCTACATTAGCAGTATCTCCTACGACTTGCTTAGTAAATTCATAGACAGGGTAAAAGGTTGTCACGATATTGAGTTTGCCATCTGCCTGCTTTTGATTAGAACAAGCCACTAAAAACAAGGCACATAGACTGGCTAGCAATAAGCTAATTTTTTTCACATTAGTCTCCTATTTGATAAAACGTCTTACTAAACTGATCAGTAAGAAGACAGTTACAAAAATAATGGTAATACTTGCGCTTGCAGGTGTTTCTGCATAATAGGAAATGTAGAGTCCTGCTACCATTCCCAAAAATCCAATAGCACTGGCTAGTAGCATAACCGATTTAAAGTTTTTCCCCAGACGCAGGGCAATACTAGCTGGCAAGACCATAATGGTCGATACCAGAAGAGCTCCTGCTGCTGGAATCATAAGGGCAATGGCCACCCCCGTCACCATGTTAAAAAGAATAGACATGGTACGAACTGGCAAGCCATCCACAAAGGCCGTATCCTCATCAAAGGTCAAAATGTACATCGGACGAAGGAAGAGGAAGGTCAAAATCAAAACAACCGCCGCAATGACAAAGAGGGAAATAACCTGCTCTTCACTGATAGTCACGATTGAACCAAAAAGATACTGGTCCAAACTCATAGAACTAGAGCTTTTACCCTTGCTCATGACAATTAGAGAAACAGCCAGACCTGTTGACATGAGGATAGCTGTCCCGATTTCCATAAAGCTCTTGTAAACCGTACGGAGATACTCCAGAAAGACCGCCGCAATCAAGACAATAGCAATAGTTGAAATAGTCGGAGAAATCCCCAGAACCAAACCAAAAGCTACACCCGAAAGAGAGACGTGACTGAGGGTATCACTCATCAAACTCTGACGACGCAAGATAAGGAAGGTCCCCAATACCGGTGAGAAAAGACTCATGGCAATAACGGCCAGAAAGGCACGTTGCATAAAGTCATAAGATAATAAACTAAGCATGACCCACCTCCTGATCATTCTCATGAACGTTGAAACAACGCCATGGCGAGTCTTGGTTACGGACTAGATGAATATTGCGGTCCGCATAATCCTTAACTTCTTCAGGGTCATGGGTAATCATCAAAACAGCCTTGCCATGATGATGGGCGCTGTGGTGCATGAGTTCGTAAAATTCGTTTTTACTTCCTGCATCCATCCCCGTTGTCGGCTCATCTAGGATAAACACATCTGGGTCCGAAGCAAACATACGCGCAATCACCGCTCGCTGCTTTTGTCCTCCAGATAGAGACCCCAAGCGTTTGTCTCGGTGTTCCCACATACCAACTGAGTCCAGACTAGCCTTGATATGCTCCTCATCATGAGCATTCAAGCGACGAAACCAGCCTTTTCGCGGATAGCGACCCGACTTGACAAATTCATAGACCGTACTTGGAAAACCCGCATTAAAACTGGCAATCTGTTGAGGAAGATAGGCTATTCTCAATTTCTTACCCTGCGTATTTGTCTTTGAAATAGTCACCTTGCCAATGCGTGGTTGGAGGATTCCAAGACTGGCCTTGATGAGTGTCGTCTTAGCCGCTCCATTTTCCCCAGTCAAGGTAACAAATTCCCCACTATCAACACTATAATTGATATGTTCAAGAACAGGTTCCTTATCATAATAGAAGGACAAATCCTCTACCGTAATATATCTCATTATTTGATTTCTCCTACTAAAGCAGTCAAAAACCGCTGGATCACTTTTTGTTCATTTGGAGTAAACTGAGTCGCCACTTGTTCATAGGTTAAAAGCGTATGCTCATGGTGATGGTGGTGCTCCTCAGCAATTGGACGAGCCAAGTCAGTCAACTGATAAAAAATCACACGCGCATCCTTAGGATCTTTAGATGTTTCCAACATCCCTTCCTTGACCAAATACTTAATGGCCTTGGTAACTGCCGCCTGACTGACATTGAGACGACGAGCCAAATCTGAATTGGTTAAAGATTCCTCCGACAAGAGCATGAGGATGTGCTCCTGAGTATTGGTCAAAGCTACCTCGCTAGTACAATGACCTATTAGGATTTCATGTTGGTTTTCCGCCTGTAAAATCACCTCATTCAAAAAGCCATCGATATCCTTCGCTAGCTGTCTCATATCTGACTCCTTTCCTTTTGGACTTCTCTTTTTTAAGAGAAAAATACTATTCTTTGAAATTTTGTTTACCAGTTAATTATATCACAAGCAAAAGAAGAGTCAAGAAAAAACGTGAAAATAGGCTTCATTCTTGAACTCTTCTATATTATGATCTATTGAAAGTCCTTGATATCTCCATCGTATGTCGCCCAATCTTTGCTGAAAAAGCGCTCATTCAGATGGTAAGTCGGAGCTGGTGTGGGATTGGATAGGAAAGGATCAACTGCCTTGTCAAAAGCCAACCAACCCAACCAACCAAGGTGAATGGTATCCTTCATAAAGAAAGCTTCCCCACCGTCCTTAGAAAAATCTGCTATATTGGTAAAACCTTGACTTTCTAACTGGTAGCGAATCTTCTGCACCGTTTGTTGGTACATATCCTCTCGTAGACCAGCATAGTCCATCCATTTTTTATTAACAGGTGGAATGATAAAAATCGGGTTGACCTTAGATTTAGAAAACTGTGTTAAAACCAACTGCAAGTCATTATACTCTGGCGACTTGAGATAGGTAAAGCTTTTCTGAGAATCCTTTAATTTCTTCAAATCCTTCTTAATCTGCGTATTATAGAAATAATTTTCCATTCCCAGATCATTATTGGAAGTATTCTTTTCAGCATCTGCTTTAACAATATCTTCTATGGCCTGATAAGAAAACTGGTCTGGCAAGGTCTTTAAATACTTAACTACATGTTTATCATAATTGACATAGCCTCTAACTGAAAACTGACCAAAAAAGGAAGCTTGGCGTTCATTAAACCGAGCCAATAATTCAATCATTTCATTGTCTGCCGTCGACAATTCTTCTTTACTTGCCAACTTCTGAACCAAATCCTTCATAGCTACGTTTGGGAACTGCTGCAGTAAGCGAGTCGCTGCATATTGACTAGCCTGATCTCCAGATTGATGTTCCAGAAAACTGGTTAACTGGTCTCCATTAAAATACTGCTGAAAAGCTGCTGGCTCATAGCCATTTTTACTGAACCACTGAGGTGAGATAACATACACAACTTGTTTATTCTCCAGTTGTGGCAACATCTGTTGCATTCCAAAATACTGGTTGAGCGAGGCAGCTCCCCTCTGTCCTAAAAGATAGGGGCGATAAGAGCGATTGTATTTCTCAGCCAAGACTGCAGGATGAGCACCGTCAAAACGAAGCCATTCACTAGAACCAAAGAAGGGAACAAAACGCATATTTGGATCAGACAGTGCTCTGACTTTTTGACTTCGCTCCTTAAAACTATCGATAGTAGTAGCCACCGCTGAACGCTTTTCAGCTCCTAGATTATGACGCATCTCAGTAGGATAAAAGAAAATGAGCAGAAAAACCAACAAACCAGCTATCAAGACCGGTCCGAAGATCATCCATAAGCGTTTAAGCATTTTGTAGCTCCACAATACCAGCTATGATTTTATTAGCTGTATTCCAGTCGTCGCGACCAAACTCTGTCACAGGGACACGAATGTCAAAACGATTCTCAATCTCCACAATCAACTCAACCGTTCCCATACTATCCAAGACACCTGCATCAAAAAGATCTTCATCCATCATGTCAGAAACATCTTCCATAAACAACTCATCAATAATTTCGATAACTTCTGATTTGATATCCATATTTTATTTCCTTTTATTTTTTAAACCATAAATCATTCAAAAATCCAGAAAAGATTAAGAATGACAGCATGACGACATGGAAGGTGACAACCATGCCAAGCAACTGAATCCAGCGATTCTCAGGTAGAGCAGGCTTCCCTGCTTTTTTCCGCTCCTTATTGAGTGTTTTTTTCTTACGAACCCAAGCGTCATTGATGACCAAGCCCAGGCCATGAAAGAGTCCATAGGCGATGTAGTACCAAGTCACTCCATGCCAAAATCCCATAATCAGCATATTTACAATGTAGGCCACACTTGAGGTTACATTGCGATTTTTAAAGACCTTCTTTCTGGTCAATACCATCACCATTCGCATAAAGACAAAGTCACGGAACCAGAAAGAGAGACTCATATGCCAGCGATTCCAAAACTCCTTCAAATCCCTTGATAAAAAGGGCTTGTTAAAGTTGATAGGGCTACGGATTCCCATCAAGTTTGAAATGGCCAAGGCAAACATAGAGTAACCTGCAAAGTCAAAGAAGAGCTCCAGACCAAAGGTATACATAACCGCTAAAGCATAGAGATTAAAGAAGCCACCTGACTGCAGGGCTAGATTCTTCAGAGGAGGGAGTAAGGTCTCTCCTAAAACATGAGCTAGGATAAACTTATACAAAAAGCCCCACATGATATAGCGAACAGATTCATCCAGCATATCCATCAACTCATCTCGCTCAGGAATGGTCTGATAATTTTCATTAAATCGCTTAAAGCGATCGATTGGGCCACTTGAAAAGGTCGGCATGAAGAGAAGGAAACGGAGGAATTCCCAGAGGGAGAAATCCTTAATCACTCCATCTCTCAGCTCGATGATAATCCCAACCGAACGAAAGGTCAGGTAAGAAATTCCCAAGAACCCCAGCAAAGACTGCGTTCCATTAATAGCTGGCTGCACCTTGACAAAGATAATCGGGAGAAGGGACAGAAAACTAACTAGGTAGAAGACCCACTTACCATCCTTGCTTTTTCGATAGTACTTGTAGAAAAGCAGGAGCAATATTTCCCAGCAAAGGTAAATACCTAAGGCAGCCAGTTGATTGGTCTTCCCACCTACCAACATGGTGACGATAAAGAAGAGACTAACCAGTACTTCATACCAGGCAAAGCGTTTCTTGAAAAAGAGACCGATAAAGATGGGTAAGGTTGCAGCAATCACATAGATAAAATACTGAGGATTGCCGTATGGCTCTAAATGAGGAAGCTGTTGAAAGAACTCCATCATCTGCTATTCACCTCGTTAATCAATCCTTTGATGTCAATTTTTCCATTTGGAGTCAGTGGTAAACTGTCTCGATAAAGGAATTTAGATGGCATCATGTAGGACATCATGATGTCTGTCAGGTCTTCCTTGATGGCCTTGGTAATATCGATATCACGTTCAAACTGCTCGCGAACACCGTCTTTTAAGATGACATAGGCTAGCAGATTTTGTACCTTGTGGTCTTTGTTATAGCGCGGAACAGCGACAGCAGACTCGATATAACGAGACTTATTAAGATTTTGAGAGACATCTTCTAACTCAATGCGGTAACCATTGAACTTAATCTGGAAGTCCATGCGACCGCCGTAGAGAAGCAAACCTTCTTCTGTCATAGTTCCCACATCGCCTGTGTGATAGGCTGGCAGACCCTCAAACTCAAAGAAGGCTTCCGCTGTTTTTTCAGGATTGTTCATATAGCCTTTTGACACAGCTGGTCCAGAAACAATGATTTCTCCCTGTTCCCCATTTGGCAGTTTATTTCCTTCCTCGTCAATGATAAAGGTTGGAGAATCAGCCTTGGTATAGCCGATTGGGAGGCGTTTAAGAGTCGCCAACATCTCGTCCGTCACAGCAACTGCTGATAGGGCTACTGTCGCTTCTGTTGGACCGTAGGCATTGATAATACGGGTATTTGGGAAACGTTCGCGCAGTTTTTGAGCCGTTTTAACCGTCAATTCTTCGCCATCAAAGTAGAAATGCGTGATTCCAGGCATTTTCTCGCTATTAAAGTCTTCAGACAACATGGCCATATCTGCAAAAGAAGGGGTTGATGTCCAGATAGCGATTGGCAATGAAAAGATGGTCGCAAAGAGTTGCTTAAAGTCCTGAGTAATAGCTGAAGGAAGAGCGAAGAGCGTACCACCTAATGCCAAGGTCGGAGCCCAGTACATGACAGACAGATCAAAAGAATAAGGTGGCTGAGCCAGCATTTGCGGACGACTTGGCGTCGCAAATTCCTTGTCCGTAATCATCCAATTGGTAAAGCTGAGGAGATTATCATGTGAAATCTGCACTCCCTTAGGCTTACCAGTTGTACCAGATGTAAAGATAATGTAGTAGTTATCATCACCCTTGACTGGATGCGTGATCTCATAGCTAGTCCCTTGAGCAAAGGATTCTTGAACCTGATCTAGGGTTATCATTGGTGTAGAAACCTGCTCCAAGGGAAAGTCTGAGATGGCAATAATCAAACTTGGCTCCGCTACTTCTAAAATAGCTGAAACTCGCTCCAAAGCCGAATGGCTATCAATGGGAATGTAGGCATGTCCTGACTTAGTCAGTGCTACAAAAGTTGCCAACATTTCATATTCTTGGCCTCCAAAAACAACCACAGGAGACTTCTCTGGTAAATCCAGTTGATCGATGGCTGCAGCCAAACTATCCGAATCAGCCTTTAAATCTCCATAAGTGTGTTCCTGCCCCAAAACATTATAGACAGGATAGCTAGGCTGTGTCTGAGCAAAATGCTCAATGGTTTCAATCATATCTACTATTGGTTTATTTGACACAATAGGGATTCTCCTTCAAGTTAAAATTCATTATAGATAAAGCTTCCTTGACCCTGACCAAGATAGCTAAAGAAGTAAAGCAGCCCTAGAAAGATAAGAAAATACAAGGCTGTCCTACCAAGAAAGAGGTACAATTCTTTTCTCTGTTTCATCAAGAAAAACCATTCATTTCTGTAATTTTTGCTAAATAAGATGAACTCTTACTATAGTATTTTTCTACCATTGTACCACTTTATAGGGTAATTTTTCAATTGTTTGCCGTACATTTTCACTAGATTTCAGCTTATTTTAAGGATTATGCGGTTTTTCTATGTATATTTTAAATAGAGTGAGGCTGGACAAAAACTCAATTTCAGTAGAAAATGAAGTAAATCTTCCCATAATAAAACGCACGATATCAAGTTTTTTCAACACCCGATACTATGCGCTTTTCTAATTTTTCAAGACTTTTTAACTAGTCTCTCACCTAAAATAATCTCGTCTGATATAAATTAAAATAGCTTCTATCATCAGACAAATGGCTGATATCCAAAAACTGATGCTAATACCAAAATTCTCAGTAATATAGCTCATTAGCAAAACAAATACTGAAAATGCTAATGTCGAAATCACTTCAAGAACGGAATAGACATTAACCAAATGATTTTCCTCTACTGTTTCCTGAAGAAATACACTTTCAGGAACTTCTTTTAGCTGCGATAACATCCCAACTAGAGCTGAAAATACTAAAAACATCTGTGCATTTGGAAAATATAGAATAGTCAGTGTCACTATTGCCATGGCTACAAGAGGAAAAAGAATACTTTCCCATTTAGCAGCAAGGAACTTTTCAGATAGCCTAAAAGAAATTAAGCCACTAATTATAATCCCAATAGAGTATGCTGTATTAGAATATCCCCAGTAACTTTCCGTTTTATTTAATAACTCCGTTACAAAGACAAGTATGATAGACGAAACCCAAATAGTATTTGAGAAAATTTCAAATAAATTTGCTGATACAAAAAGTCTTAATCTAGGATCTCTAGCAACTAACTTCCAACCTTTTAGCAAAATTTCAAGATTAGTTTCTGACTCTAACACCTCTACTTCAGCCTTAGGGAGAAATAACATCAAAAAGCTAGAAATGATATACAAGATTAAAATTATAAACGTGGTAGGTAAAAGACCAATTGTTGCAAATAAGAGTCCACCTAATCCCCAACCCACTAACTGAACAGCTTCACCAGTCATTGACAAAGCTGAGTTAGCCTTACCCAAATCGGTCGCATAGCGTGGCACAATAGCATAGGAAACAGGTGCTGCAAAACCATCCAATATTGAAATTGCCACAACAAATAGATAGGTTACCAAAGGCGCTACGGATTGCATTACAGTAAACATTCCTACCAGTATCGCCAATAATATAGTCTTTCCAAATTGGGATAAAGATAAAACCCTATTTAGCGCTATCCTTTTAGTAACTAAAGGAACTAAAAGACTCGCAACAAAAGAGGATATCCCTATTAAAATGGGAACTAGTGATGTGGCAATTACTGATTTTGAAATAATGTATATGTTAGCAATGATTGTTACTCTAAAGAAAATATCTGCTAAATTTGCAAACAATTGAGAGACTAACAACTTAATAAATGAATTAGACATGTAACGCTCCCATCTTAGTTACCAACTTTAGAATTAAAATTTGATTTTTAATATTTTAGCATAAAATAGCAGAAAACAAAAATGATGGTTTTCACATGAAAAAGCAAAAGCTAGTGCCTTTATTCTTCCTATTTTTTGAAGGAATTATTATCGTTGGAGGCTAGCTCTAAGAAGTTATACTCAATGAAAAAAGCCTGAGATACTCATCTCAAGCTCTATTTTCTAAATTAGAAAAGTGAGAATACGAGAACGGCCAAGGCTGCACCAATAACAGGTCCTACAACAGGAATCCAAGCGTAACCCCAGTCACCATCTCCTTTGTTAGGAATAGGAAGGAGGCTGTGCATGATACGAGGTCCTAGGTCACGAGCTGGGTTGAGAGCGGAGCCTGTAGTTCCACCGAGAGACAAACCAATCCCTGCAATCAAGGTACCAACGGCAAAAGTACCAAGTCCTGCTTGAAGGTCATAAAGACCAAGTGCAAAGATGGTCAATAGCAAAACAAAGGTTCCAAGGATTTCACTGATTAGATTGGAAGTAGTGTCTTTGATAGCTGGACCTGTACTGAAGGTTGCAAGGATATTTCCAGGATTTTCTTCTGCTAGGTAATGCGGTTTGAACTGTAACCAGACAAGGACTTGCCCCACCATGGCTCCAGCGAATTGAGCGATGATATAAGGAATCACAGATGCCCAAGCTAGTCCACCATTAAGAGCAACCCCAATCGTCACCGCTGGATTCAAATGTGCCGGACTTAACTTGCCAGAGATAAAGGCTGCCACTGCAACTGCAATCCCCCAACCAAGAGTAATGACGATCCAACCTGAGTTATGGCTCTTCGTTTTCGGAAGAACCACTCCTGCTACAACCCCATTTCCCAAAAGAATCAGGATTAAGGTCCCTAAAAATTCACCAAATAATTCTTTCATCATATCGTTGTCTCCATTTTAAAGAAGGAGAGAGAAGGCAAGGAAGGCTTGTCTCCCTCTCTTCTAGTTTTTCTTAATTTTTCAATGCCGCTAGATCGTTGTTAGCAAGGGCTGCTTCAACATCCGCACGGTAGGCTGCTTTTTCTTCTTCTGACCAATCATAGAATCGTCCCATTTCATTCAAAACTGGCTCAACGATGCTATCCAAACTATCACGCATAAAGAGCATATGGTTGGTACGACGAAGAAGGAAGTCAACTGGGCTCAGAGCCAACTCATTGCGCATTGCATAGTGAAGTGACAAAGTATCTGCCAAGCTGAGTCCTGGTGCTTGTTCCAAGCTGTGAGCAAGAGCAAAGACTTTCGGTGCATTTGAACCGTAAAGATTTGCTAGGTAATGAGCTTCCTTGCTATCCAAACCACGTGACACTCCAAGTTGCGCAAAGGCTTCGATTTCTGAGTCCACATTTGCTGGGTTCAATTCTCCACCTGAAACAGGGTAAGTCTTAGAGTTGATGAGTTTAAAGCTGCGGTCAAATTCTGCTTTAAGGATGTCAACCACGCGCTCCATAGCTCCTTCAGCCATCTTACGGTAGTCTGTGATTTTACCACCAGCAAGGGTCAAAAGGCCATTGTCATCACGATCCAAGCTCGAACCACGAGAAACTGCAGATGGATCCAAATGTTTCTCAGAGGTACTGCTTTCAAGCTTGCTGACAGCAGACTCAACATCTTCACGCGTTTTTTCTTTAGAAAGATAGGATTCAACAGTCGCAATCAAGTTGTTAAAGCTTTCATCACTGATGGTTCCATTATTTCCTCCGTTGTAGTCAGAAGCGCTATTGCCTGCGATCAATGGACGAAGACCTGCCCAGCTGCTTTCGATATCATCAATGGTGATGTTGGCTTCTGGGAAGCGGTTATTGACAATGCCAAGTAGGTAATCTACATCTTCTTGAGTTACTTTTGGATGTTCCAAGTCACCTGTGTAGTCTGTATCAGTTGTACCAAAGTATGTCTTGTTTTCACGTGGAAGAACAAAGACCATACGGCCATCACCCAAACCTGTGTCAAAGTAAACTGGTTGTGAAACCTTGATCTTGCTTGAATCCACTACTAAGTGAACTCCCTTAGTTGGACGCATTTGTGAGAATTGTGTTCCCTTATTAGACAAATTGCGTACCTTGTCGCTCCAAGGACCTGTTGTATTGATAACCAGACGAGCCTTGATTTCAAAGACTTGGTCTGTCAAGAGATCACGAGCTACGACACCTGTAATCTTGCCACTTTCGTCAAAGAGGAAGCCTTCTGCCTTCACGTGGTTAGCAATGAGGGCACCGTCTTGGTTGGCACGTTTAATGTTTTCAATCACGAGACGCGCATCGTTGTTACGGAAGTCAAGGTAAACCCCACCTCCTACCAAGCCTTCTTTCTTCAAGTTTGGCTGGCGTTCCAAGACTTCTTCCTTACTCAAAACCTTGTTAGCAGCTGGTGTGTTGTTAACTCCTGCCAAAAGGTCATACAAGTCCATAGCTACTTTAAGACGGAAGAGGCTAAAGGTCGCTCCATCTTCATCGTAAACTGGCAAGAGCATTGGATCCGGTTTTGGAATGTGTGGTGCGATTTGTTGAACCACTGCACGTTCAGAAACAGTATCTGATACAACTTCTACGTCAAATTGTTTGAGGTAACGAAGACCTCCGTGAACTAATTTTGTTGAACGGCTGGATGTTCCTTCTGCGAAGTCCTGCATTTCAATCAAACCAGTCTCAAGACCGCTAGCTGCCGCCTGCAAGGCTACACCAGCCCCTGTGATTCCTCCACCGATAATCAAGAGGTCCAGGGTACGTTCCTGCATTTTTTTAATTGATAATTCACGTGTTTTCTTTGAAAATTCCATATTTACACACTTTCTAACTAAGTCGCTTTATTCTTCCAGTATTAGTCGTCTACTTCCGCAAAGACTTGGGTTGCTTTTACAGCCTTCTTCCAGCCCTTGTAGAGTTGTTCCTTGCGCGATTCGTTCATAGATGGCTCAAAGAGTTCTCCTGTCTCGTTCAAGAGTTTCAACTCATCCAAGTCCTTCCAGTAACCTACTGACAAACCTGCTAGGAAGGCTGCCCCCAGAGCTGTTGTTTCCAAGTTTTTGGCGCGTGCGATATCGATTCCCAAAATGTCAGCTTGGAACTGCATGAGGAAATTATTCATAGCTGCACCACCGTCTACTTTCAAGACTTGGATAGCTGTCTGCGCATCCACTTGCATGGTATCGATGATATCACGCACTTGATAAGCAATAGATTGCAAAGTTGCCTTAATAAAGTCTTCTTTACTTGTTCCACGAGTTAAGCCAAAGACAGAACCGCGAGCGTTTTGGTTCCAGTATGGAGCACCTAGACCTGTAAAGGCTGGAACGACATAAACTTCATCATTGTTGTGAGAATCACGAGCGTATTTTTCAGATTCTGGTGAATTTTCAACCATGCGAAGACCGTCACGAAGCCATTGAATGGCACTTCCTGCGATGAAGATAGAACCTTCCAAGGCATAGTAAACCTTGCCATTGATTCCATAACCAATGGTTGTCAAGAGGTTGTTTTCAGACAACTGCATCTCTTCACCAGTATTCATGATGATGAAAGAACCTGTTCCATAAGTATTTTTAACCATACCAGGTTCAAAGGCCAACTGTCCAAAGAGGGCTGCCTGTTGGTCCCCAGCCATACCTGAGATTGGAACTTCTCCACCATAGAAATGGAATGGAGCTGTCTGACCGTAGATTTCAGAGTTAGAACGAACCTCAGGCAACATTGCTTTAGGAATATTGAGGATTTCCAAAATCTCATCATCCCATTTGAGTTCTTTAATGTTATAAAGCATGGTACGAGCCGCATTTGAGTAGTCCGTCACATGAGCTGCACCGTCAGTCAATTTCCAGACCAACCAAGTATCAATGGTACCAAAGAGCAATTCCCCTTTTTCTGCTCGCTCTTGAGCGCCCTCTACATGATCCAAAATCCAACGAACTTTAGTCGCTGAGAAGTAAGCATCGATAATCAAACCAGTCTTTTCATGGAATTTTTCCACATAACCTTGGCTTTTTAGTTGCTCAGCCAAAGGTGCTGTCTGGCGTGACTGCCAAACGATTGCGTTGTAGATAGGAAGGCCTGTTTTCTTATCCCAGACGACAGTTGTTTCACGCTGGTTGGTAATCCCGATTGCTTCGATTTGATTTGGCTTGACACCACTTTCGATGAAAGCACCCGCAATAACTGACTGGACTGAGTTCCAAATTTCATTAGCTTTGTGCTCAACCCAACCTGCCTGAGGGAAAATCTGAGTAAACTCTTTTTGACTCGAGCTAACCTTTTCTCCTTTTTTGTTGAAAATAATGGCACGAGAACTTGTAGTTCCCTGGTCAATGGCCATGATGTATTTTTCTTGTGACATGTGCTGTCCTCCTGATAATGATCTTGAGGATGTCTCCTCTTTACACTAACTAGTATACAAAATAAAGCGCTTTCTTGTTTATCAACTTTTTTTAATTTTTAAAAAAATATGAGGAGATTGTGTGAATTTCACAAAAAAGACCTGGAACAACCAAGCCTTTTAAGTGAATAATAACTGACGAATCCCTGCCAAATCCAAGTCGTTTTTTAAATAATAAACTGGAGTCTGTTCCTTCTTATGAATCGGGTTATTGGTAACCAGCAAATCATAATGTCGAGTTCGGTCATAGGCTTCAATG